>NZ_JAUBTB010000023.1:0-87789 GCF_036704965.1 Microcoleus sp. F10-B2
CCTTCTTCCTTCTTCCTTCTTCCTTCTTCCTTCTTCCTTCTTCCTTCTTCCTTCTTCCTTCTTCCTTCTTCCTTCTTTGCAAAGTTCACAGAACATCCTGCAAGACTTTGCGGGTATGTCGCCAAGCTGCCATGCCCATCACCGATACCAAAAAGCCCAAACTCAGCAACACGATCCGCAAGCCGAGGTCATCAGATCGGACGGCTTTGCTGACAGCATCAGTCAGCGGGCCGGTAATCGCTAAAGGCAGGCTCAGAGCAATATTAATCGCATTGTTTTCCAATCCAAAGACTTTGCCCCGCATAGATTCTGGAGTTTTTTCTTGAATCAGAGCCTGCATCGGCCCGTTAATTAAGGAAGCACCAAAACCGAACAGAGCACTCAATACGAATCCCACCCACAACTGTCGGGTAAAGGCAAACATTGCTAATACAAAACCCATCATCAAGAAACCGATTAACGGCAGAGGTTTGTGGTGGAAGCGACCGCCCCAGTGTCCCAAAAAGGCTGCGCCGAAGACCATTCCGACTCCCGCAGCAGCCAGCAAAAAGCCAAATTGAGTTTCTTTGAGACCTATTTTGCCTGAAAGTGCGATCGCCAGCACCTGAAGCGCAGCAAACACGGAATACAAAATCGTCAACTGCACCATCGCGTTGCTGACAAGGTGATTGTGTTTCAAATAGCGCAAACCTTCTTTGAGGTCTTGCCAAGGATGGACGTTTTTGCCACTGCTGCCGGCGTGACTTTCTTTGATCCGCATGGCATAGATCAAACCTGCCGATATCAGGTACAGCCCGCCGAGCAAAAACTCTTGAGAAGCCGAGCCGAAGCTGTGTTTGACCCAACTAAACAGCGGTTCGCCGATCGTCATCCCGACAATAATCCCGCCCATTGTGGACGAGGCGAACAGCGCATTTGCCGACATCAGTCCCTCTCGTCCCACAACCAGGGGGATTGCAGCCTGCTCTGCCGGAGCAAAAAATTGCGTTACGGTAGAGATCAAAAACGTCATCGCCAACAAAACGGCAAAAGCTTTGGGCAAAAACGGCAAAGCTATAATCAGCACGGCTCGAATTGCGTTGCAGCCGATCAGCATTTGCTTTTTGGAAAAGCGGTCTACGACGATACCGGCGGCCGAACCAAATACGATTGCCGGCAGCGTGTAGGCAATCATCACCGCTGACAGCATAGAATTTTCCGAATGCTGCCAAGAAACAGGCCAGGGTCGGTAGTCGCCTGTTTTCAGCAGAATAATCAGCAATACGTAAAAGATTTTATCCGCCACTTGGGCCAATAACTGGCCCGTCCACAAGGCGAGGAAGGGGCGATTTCTCAGTAGGGCATCAAGCCCGCTGCGGTCAGGGGGAGGGCTGGCTGGGTGCATAGGAATAGTTTAACTGACCGCCTCTGGCAATTATAGTTTTCAGCAATACGTGCAAATCTCACATAGCAAAGCGGAACCTCGGAAAACTCCTGTCTCCTGCGTTCTTTTTCTGTTGTAGCAGATGGCGGGGCAGGGCTGCTGCGGCTGTCTTCTTAACTCTACCGCGATCTACCGGAGCCGAGAACCCCCACTCCCGGAAAATCCGAGAAGATTGTTAAAGGTTGGCGTGCATTTCATCGCGAGTACAACATAGGGTAATATATTTGACAAAATACTTGCTGTTGGCAGCGACATTAAAAGATGTCACGCCGATTAAGTAATATAACGAAAGTAGTAATGTTAGGAGTGAGAAAGTTGAAAAAGGTTGAAGCTATTATTCGCCCCTTTAAACTAGACGAAGTGAAAATCGCGCTCGTCAATGCTGGCATTGTGGGGATGACTGTTTCTGAAGTTAGAGGTTTTGGGCGTCAGAAGGGCATGACTGAACGCTATCGCGGTTCGGAGTACACCGTTGAGTTTTTGCAAAAGCTCAAGGTCGAGATTGTTGTGGAAAACGATCAGGTTGACATGGTGGTTGATAAAATTATCGCTGCTTCCCGCACGGGCGAGATTGGCGACGGCAAGATTTTCATCTCTCCTGTAGAACAAATTATTCGGATTCGGACTGGGGAAAAAAACCAGGAAGCAATCTAAGATATTGGGGCAGCGGGCAATCGGTCATCTGTCATCGGTAATTGGTAATGGAGAAAGCCTCTTCCCTATTCAGTTCTGATGTCTGATTGCCAATTCCCATGCCCCTGTTTTTTTTGCCTCAGTTTGGGTTGACAATATTCGCCATTTGTGGTATTAAAGCATGGAAGGCTCGACCGCGATGAGAGTGCGATCGCTTGATATCGGGTGTCATTTCGGCAAAAGTCTGTTGCTGTGCGGGTACGCAGAAAATGGGGTCATATCCGAAACCTCCGGTACCGCGTGGAGTGTGGAGGATTTCGCCGCGGCAAATTCCTTCTACTTGCACGGCAATTGTACCGTCGGGACGGGCGATCGCGATCGCGCAGACAAATTGTGCTTCCCGGTTTTGTTCGCTTCCCAATTCTTTGAGGAGTCGAGATATCCTGTCAGCATCTGTTTTCCCGTAGCGCGCGGAATAAATCCCGGGTTGACCGTCGAGAGCATCTACCATTAAACCAGAATCATCCGCGATCGACCATTGGCCGGTTGCTTTTGCCACTTCAGACGCCTTCAAGCAAGCATTAGCAATAAAAGTTTCGCCTGTTTCCTCGATTTCCAACTCTTCCGGTTTGAGTTGCAATTCCCATCCCAAATCCTGAAGATAAACTTGCATTTCCTTGAGTTTACCCGGATTGCCCGTAGCTACAACTAGCAATTTATGATTAGTCATTATTTCCCTTAAAACTTACCCATTGATATTAACAAAAGATTCAGAAAATGGTTGCAACAAAATTCCCAAAATCTTATCAACATCTTGAATATAGTATTCAATCGGATCGATATAAACAGTAGTTTCCTCCAAAATCAAGAATTTCCAGTTAGTTCCCGTTGTCACCGCGCCGTAAATGCGATCGACCTCACTGTCTTGGTTTTGATTGAAACATTGAGCCGCTACCATTGCCGCCGCGCATTGCCCCAACCCGCCAATAATATCTTCCTTATTTTGCCTCAAAAATTGTTATAACCGGAGCACTGATGAACAATAGTTCTGGATATCCGCTAATAATATAATCGCAAAATCCTTGCAAGCCTCTTTCTGGATCGACAGTAAAATTCTTACCGGAAAAAAGAGAAACTCGTTTGTTTAACAATCGCCGAACTTCTGCTAAAATCGGGGCAATCAAAAATTCCGCTCGAGCTTTTTATGTGAAATAAAAGTTGCTAGCGGTACATAATCGCTCAGGATTGTTGTTAAGATTTCTGATGGGCAACTGGTTTTGTATAAGCAAATAAATTGCGGCTTTCATCTAAGGTTAATCGGAACTTACCCCTGCAGGGGGTAGTTTCGGTGGCTGTATTCTTTGAGCTGTATTCGTTTTAGCTATTTGGCAGTTCCAATTTTGTAGCCATGTATTTAAGATTTTCTTAATATTTAGAACCAAAGTATTGCTGTATCATAAAATTAACTCAAACCCGCTCCACATAAGGGTTGTAAAAAGTTGTAGTCATGTACTTGATTTTCCCGCTCCAGGAAAGTATTGCCCTGTAATGGTTTCAGAAGAAATGAATCTTATGTGCGGGGTAAGTTCCGGTTAATCCAAACTCTTTTTTGACTCTCGCAAGGCTAAAATCGCTGTATGCCATCTTCTTTTATCCTAAAATTAACCCGATCTAGCAATAGTATTTCATTTGTGAGTAAGATTTTTTTACGAACCGCGAAGACGCGAAGGAAGAGAAGACAAGAGAAAGAGTTGACTATTGAGGGGAGGGTTGCTATGGCAATACTATTTTATTTATGAAGAAGATTTTTTAAACCGCAGAGGACGCAGAGGACACTGAGAAAGAGAGATTTGATATCAAGTCATCCGCGTCTATCTGCGTCGATCTGCTGTCAAAAATTCCGATTAATTATGCGCCCAAGTTTTCGCCCAGTTTAAGTTTTGCATAACTTCTTTCAAGGTTGCCGCTTCTGAATACAGCCGCAACACGGGTTCGGTTCCGCTAAAGCGAATTAACAGCCAACTTTCGTCAGCTAAGCGGTATTTATATCCGTCAACTTTGTTGCAATCTACAACTGCTTTGCCGGCGATTTCTGTTAATGGTTGATTTTGCAGCAGCGACAGCAAACGCGACCTTTCTTCCATGTTTGCTAAGTGCAAGTCGATTCTGTCATAAGCTGAAGTAAAGCTGGTTTCTTGTTGCAGTCGGCTGTAAATTGCGCTTAAGTCTTCCCCGGATTTGACAACTGCTTCTAACAAGTACAGCGCTGACAGCAAAGCATCTCGTTCGGGAATGTGCGTACCGTAGCCAATTCCTCCCGATTCTTCGCCGCCGACTAAGACTTGGGTGGTTAACATTCGATCGGCTATATACTTGTAACCGATCGGCGTTTCAAATAATGGCAAGTCGTACAGCTTGGCAATTTTGGGAATTATGTCTGAACCGCTGACTGTTTTGATGACTTCCCCGGTCAAGCCGCGCCGTGAAGCTAAATGTTCGATTAATATGGGAACTAGGATTTGTGAACTGAGAAAGTTGCCGCTAGAGTCAACGGCTGCAATTCGATCGCTATCTCCGTCAAATACAAATCCGATTGACAAACCAGAACTTTTTCGCTGGTGAGTGCGCATCACCCGAAATAACTGCGACAGGTAGCGCGGCAAAGGTTCGGGTGCACCGCCGCCGAACAGCGGATCTCGATCGCTGTTGACTTCGTGCACTGTTTCTTCTAAAATTTGAGCTAGTCCTCCGGCGGCGGCCCCGTGCATTACATCTACAAATACTGTAATTTTGCCGCTGGCGATCGCTTCTTTAATCGCCTCAATATCTACCATTTCCCGCAAGGTTTTGCAGTAAGCCGGCCAAGGATTGAAATTCTCTAATTTGCCTGGAGTTGCTGAAAGTGCCGCCGGATTTTCGAGTTTTGCTTCTATCTGTTGAGTAACTTCGGGCGACACTGAACCGCCAAATCCGCCCTTGACTTTTAACCCTAAATATGCACCGGGATTGTGGCTGGCTGTCAGGACGATCGCACCCAAAGCATTTAATTGTTTGGCAGCTAAACTGAAAGCTGGAGTGGGGGCGTAGGATTCGCTCAGCAGCACGTCAAATCCTGCGTTTTGGATGGCAGCAGCCGCTGTGAAGGCAAATTCTTCAGCTAGAAATCGGCGGTCGTGACCGACAATTACGGTACCGCTGCTGCCATCGCTGCCGCCGGTTTGTGCGAGAACTTGTGCCGCTAAGGGAGCGACTAACGCTACGCGATCGAATGTAAAATCGTCAGCAATGATGCCGCGCCAGCCATCAGTACCAAATTTAATTTGATTCATTAGTCACAAGCCATGAGTCACCCGTCTATTTTATGGGTTTATCAGTCGATCGTCATCTGATTTTAGATTTTAGATTTTAGATTTTAGATTGCGACTGCGGATGAATCTGGGGGCTAGTGACCAAATTGCTTAACTGCTAGCCACCACCCAAAAAGTGATTGACTAATGACTAATGACTGATGACTGATGACTGATGACTAATGACTAAAAGAATGCAGGTTGGTGGCGGATCAAATTCAGGAATTCTTCCCGAGTTTTCTGTTCTTCTTGAAACACGCCCAACATGGCACTCGTAACCGTCCAAGCACCGGGTTTTTGCACGCCCCGCATCGTCATGCACATATGGCTGGCTTCCATGACTACAGCTACTCCCTTCGGTTCCAATATTGTCTGAACTGCTTCGGCAATTTGACGTGTCAAACGTTCCTGCACCTGCAACCGACGGCTGTACATCTCGGCTATTCTGGCTAATTTGCTCAGTCCCACTACTTTTTGGTTGGGAATGTAAGCTACGTGAACTCTTCCCATAAACGGCAGCATGTGGTGTTCGCACATACTGAATACGCTGATGTCTCGCACCAGTACCATTTCGTTGTGACCTTCGTCAAAGATAGCGCCGTTGAGGAGTTCTTCGAGGGATTGAGTGTACCCGCTGGTGAGAAACCGCATTGCTTCTGCTACCCGCTTTGGGGTTTTGAGCAATCCTTCGCGTTCGGGATCTTCTCCTACTCCCAGCAGCATTGTCCGAACGGCGGCCATCATTTCTTCCTGGCCTACTTCTGAGGGTACGGGTACGCTGGATTCGTGACCGTTGGAGGAATTGCGATCCGGTCGAGTGGGGATGCGCGGGGAGTTGTTCTCTGCGGTTTCTGAAAGTTTCATGCTGTCAGTCGAGATTGAGTTCGAGCCATTGGAATTGGTGGAAGATGCAATTGTCATAAAAAGTTGGTGTGAGGGTGAATCGATTTTCGATTTTCGATTTTCGATTTTCGATTTTCGATAGGAGGGATATAGCTAGAGATTCAAAGATTGTTGAATTCGATAAAAATTCAGCAGTCTCAAATCTCAAGTTCACAAAACTCCTGCGATCGATTTTCGATTTTCGATTTTCGATAGGGGGATATAGCGAGAGATTCAAAGATTGTTGAATTTGATAAAAATCCAGCAGTCTCAAATCTCAAGTTCACAAAACTCCTGCGTTGGACATGAGGGTGATTTCTTCAATTACTGCACTTGCTGGCAACTGAACTGCGTGCAGAATTGATTGGGCGACGATTTCTGGGGTTAACATGGCGGTGCGATCGAAGTCGGCGTCCACGGTGTCTGTGTCCCACATGGGAGTATTGACAGAACCCGGACAGATTGCTGTTACGCGAATTCCGCGAGCCCGTTCTTCGGCGGCTAAGGTTTTAGACAAAGCCATGAGACCGAATTTACTGACGCAGTAGGCTCCCCAGTTGGGGAAGGTTTGGCTGCCGGCGATCGAGGAAACGTTGATGATGATTCCCGATCCGCGATCGCGCATGGACGGCAAAACTCCTAGAATGCACTGCCAAACGCTAGTAAGATTGAGGTCTAAAACGCTCTGCCAGTCGGCTAAGGGCGTTTCCGTCAGTGAGCCGGTGTAGCCCATACCAGCGCTGTTGACCAGGATATCTATGGGGCCGAATTGAGCTGCAATCGCGCTGATGCTGCTTTGCACTTGCTCAATTTTTGCCAAGTCTGAGGGATAAGCTTCTGCTTTCACTCCGACTTCTCGGGCTGCTGCGGCAACGGCTTCTAAGTTTTCTGACTCTCGGCTAACTAAGGCCAAATTTATGCCCTCGGCGGCGAACGCTAAAGCCGTCGCTTTGCCAATACCGCTGCTGGCTCCGGTAATCAGAGCCTGCTTTGTTGTTGGATGGTTCATTCAGTGTCCTAATACTTTCGCTCGGCAACTCCCTAAAGCGTTGCAGCCTTTTTCGGCAATTTAGACAACTGTCTGCTGCGGGAGATCCCAGTTAATTATGAGATCGACATTAAGAACTGTTAAGCCGGTGTCACCTGAGAAATTATAACACTGCTGACTGATTCGCAGAATAGTGACTGGTGAGTTATCAGTTATGAGTTGGAAGTTAAGAGATTTTCACTCATAACCGATAACTCTGAATCGATCGGCTCAAGCAGAAATTTCAGTGAATACACCGATGTGGCGAAACTTTTGATACCGGAGCTGGCGTCGCTGCTGACTCGTAAGCTGTGTGAGTTCTGCTAAGTTTTCCAACAAAGCTTGTTTGAGTATGGAAGCGGCTTTGAGGGGATTTGAGTGAGCGCCGCCGATCGGCTCTGGTACTATTTGATCGAGAACGCCGAGGTTTTTCAAATCCCAGGAAGTTATTTTCAGGGCTTCTGCGGCCAAGTTAGCTTTGCCAGCGTCTTTCCAGAGGATGGCCGCACAAGCTTCGGGAGTGGCGACGGTGTAGACGGAATGTTCCAGCATCAACAGCCGCTCGCCGACACCGATACCCAATGCGCCGCCGGAACCGCCTTCGCCGATGACGGTGCAAATAATGGGAACGTCGAGGCGAAACATTTCTCGGAGGTTACAGGCGATCGCCTCTCCCTGTCCTAGCTGTTCTGCTTCTAAGCCCGCCCAAGCCCCGGGAGTGTCGATAAACGTGAAAATTGGCATTCCGAAGCGATCGGCGTGTTCCATCAACCGCAGGGCTTTCCGGTAGCCGCCGGGAGCTGCCATACCGAAGTTGCGGGCGATATTATCTTTAGTGTCGCGCCCTTTTTGATGGCCGATGATGACTGTGGGACGCCCGTCTATGCGGGCAATTCCGCCGACGAGGGCCGGGTCGTCTCCGCCGCGCCGATCGCCGTGAAGCTCGATCCACTCGTCGCTAATTGCCTGAATGTAATCGAGGGTGCTGGGGCGGCGCGGGTGACGGGCGAGTTGCAGTCGCTGCATGGGGGACAAGCTGCTGAAAATCTCTTGTCGCAGTTGGGTCGAACGCGCTTCGAGTTTGCGAATTTCGTCGGTGACATCGACGCTGTTTTCTTCGGCGAGTTGGCGAATCTGGTGAATTCGGGTTTCGAGTTCGGCCAGAGGCTTTTCAAAATCTAAGAGTAGTGGTTTGCGGTCGGGGTTTGCCACGCTGATAATTTCTATAAGGTTTTAAGGTTTTGTCGATCGACTATTTCCCGATCCTACCCTGTCAGGGGATGCTGAAAAAGAGGGGAAGTTTTGAATTTTGAATTTTGAATTTTGCTTTGCTTTGTAACCTGGTTGAAAACCCGAGGCTTGAGCCTCGTTTTTTGCTACACTATTTTTGCTTGCTTCTGATGTTTGCGCGGGTATTACTCAGCGCCGCTCGGCTCCGGACAGCCACAAAAGACCTAACGCTGAACTGTTGGCAAGTCCAATCAGCGACACCAGCGCGATCGATCTCACCTCTACGGAAGCTTTAACAGCCCTGTCTGTATTAGCTGTTGTCGCCGACCATCGAATATCAGAAAAAAGACCAACTTTTGTCGCGAATCCCCCGGGCTGGTTGAGAACTACACACAACTTTTGTTTTCGTGGTGCGATCGGGCATGATGTTAACTGTTAACTGTTAACTCTCTAAAAAAAGTTACTGGTTATTATCAGAAAAACTTTCTTCAATAACCAATAACCACAAAAAATCACATCAAAATGACATTAAAGGCCGGAAACCGTGTTTAACTGAAATCTCGCCGATTTGCTCCATCTTTTCGACAGTAATTTGATTCCGTCCCCAAGAAAAATTGGTATACAATTTTTCAAATTCCAGCAGCATTGATTCGGCAAAACAGGCAAACAACTGTCTGCCCGGCACATCCATATTGACAATCTTCATAATTTTCCACTCAATATCGAGGGAATGCTCCACAATGCCGCCATTGAGTACGTAAATTTCTGGATGCTGAACCTGAGTTGCCAAATTTTTCGGATAGCCACCGTCAATCAATAAACAGGGTTGCTTCAATGTCTTAGGGTCAATTTCTACTCCCTTTGGCATACTGGCTACCCAGACCACTATATCCGCTTGGGGCAGGGCTTCTTCCAAATCCATGATTTTGCCTCGCCCCAATTCCGATTGCAAATCTTGCAATCGTTCTTTGTCGCGGGCAATCAGCAACAATTCTGCTACATTTGTTTTAACATTGAGCCAGCGACACACCGCACTGCCAATATCGCCAGTAGCACCGCAAACCGCTACAGTGGCTTTTGAAAGTTCAATCCCCAATTTGGGAGCTGCTTGTTCTACTTGGCGGCAGAGGATGTAAGCCGTGTGAGTGTTACCAGTGGTGAAGCGTTCAAACTCCAACTTGAGATTGCGAATTTGCTTAATTTGCTGCAAATTGAAAGTCTCAAAAATGATCGAAGAAAAGCCGCCTAAAGCAGTGATGTTAATCCCGTTTTTTTGAGCGTGTGCCATCGCATTAAGGATTTTGCGAGTGGCTGCTTTAATCCGGCGAGTGGCTAGCATTTCTGGCAGAAAACAGGACTCGACATAGCGCCCTTCTATTTTTTGTCCAGTGATGCTTGTTACCGTGATATGATCAACTATTTGGGGCGGTGCGCTGCACCAAAAATCGAGACCTTGATCGCCATATTCTGGATAGCCCAGCTCGTTAGCTACTGATTGGGCGTGTTCTAAGCTGGTTAAGTGACCGATTAGACCAAACATTAAGTTGTCAAATGAAGGAAGATTGAAGATTGAAGATTGAAGATTGAAAATGGAAGAGGGAAGATGGGAAGATTAAAAATTTATATTTTAAAATGAGGTATCCCATTTTTAATTTTTAATTTTTAATTTTTTTCCCATTCCTTATGTCCGAATTAACTAGGCTGCTAAGCCTTGTGCTGACATCCGCATGATATCGCGGTTGTTAAAGCCTATGTTGCCTAGAGCTTCGCCGTAGGCAATCATAAAGTCTTCGATTAAAGCGTCTTTTTCCATTCCTAAAACGCGGGCATCGTCTGCGACAGCGTTTAGCAGCTTCCAGATGATGGGCAGGTTTTGGCGGTTGGCGGCTTCTAGTTCGGCTTTGGATTCCTCAAAGTGAGCTTGCAGCCAGACTTCCCCAAAGTTGAGGTGGCTGTATTCTTCTTTGACGACGCCTTCGGTGATTTTGCGGGCAAAGTCATCGGCGACGGGGATGTAGATGTTGTAAGCTGCGATCGCAAAACACTCAATAATTAGCGATTGAATCAACAAGCAAGTTACAATCTGACCTTGGGCCGCAGCCGTTTGGAAGTTTCTGTGCAGTTCCGAAAAGAACTCTTTGGCAAATGCCATGTCGGGCGTGACTTTAAGATTCCGGCCACAAGCTTGGAAGCCTTTCATGTGGCGGTTCTCCATCTTGGACAAGCCAACTAACTCTGCTTTTTTGTCAGCCAACAGTTCGGCCAGTGTCAGGTAATTGTCGTGAGCTTCTTGTTCGCCTTCAATCACAATGGCGTTGATGCGGCTGTAAGCATCTTTGTAAGTTTCGGTTTGAAAGTCAATTGTTGGGCTGGCCTCAAGCTGGGGCATAGATATGTAGTCTCCTTATATAAGCTTGCGGGATGTTTGGAAACCCCTTTAAAATTAGGGGTCAGTGACAGTGCACTTTACCTTTTTTGAACGCACCCCATCTAAATCAGAGATTATAGCTGAGGGTTCTTTCGACAAAGAACTTTTCTTTGACTTTCCGGGAAAAACTGGCGTCCTCAGTGTGTTTGGCAGACTTTTGCCGTCGAACACTCCAGAAAGACTATCGCTAGAATGCTATCTATTTACTAATTACTTGAATTAGTCGTTAGTCGATCTTTTGCCCGGAAATAGATGATAGAAATACGGTCTATGTCTCCCCCTTTAAGGGTTTTATAGTACCAACTCTATCTATAACATTATATCCTAATCACAACTTCCTCCCTAGGTACTCCTTCTTTCCCTCTACGACTATTATGTTGTTGTATGGGAATCTGGGAGGCGATCGGGTTGGAGAACCTCACAGGCTTATTATTTTAGGTTAATTCAGAAATTTATGGGTAAATCCTTTGACAGGTCTCAAGCGCTGGAAATGCTGAGTTTTATTTGGTTGCTGGCGGGTGCTGCGCTGGTGCTGCTGCCGCTGGCTGCTGTATTTTTGGTTTCGATATCACCATCTGGTGTCGGTGTCAAGACCACAGGCCTGACTTTTGCAAACTATCAGGAGGCTTGGCGACGGGGCAATTTTTTGTTGGCATTTGTTAATTCTACTCTAGTGGCGATCGCAGTAACTGCTTTTCAGGTTGTGACTTCTGCTTTGGCCGGTTACGCCTTGGCCAGGCTGAAGTTTCGCGGGCGACAGGCGATTGTGTTAGGGGTTTTGGCGACGTTGGTAATTCCGTTTCAGCTTTTGGTGATTCCGATTTTCTTGGTTTTGAAGTGGGGCCACCTGCTGAATACTTACGGGGCGCTGATTTTGCCGACGGCGGCTAACGGTTTTGGGATTTTTTTGCTGCGCCAGTATTTTATGACTGTTCCGGTGGAGTTGGAGGAGGCGGCAATGCTGGACGGGGCTAACCGCTGGCAGGTGTTGTGGCAGGTGATGTTGCCTTTGGCCCGCCCTGCTTTGGTGACGCTGTTTTTGTTTACTTTTATCGGGGAGTGGAACGATTTGTTTAAGCCGCTGGTGTTTACGACGCGGCCGGAGTTGCGGACTGTGCAGTTGGTTCTGGCCGAGTTTCAGGAACAGTTTACTAGCAGTTGGCAGTTGTTGATGGCGGCGGTGGTAATTGGAACTGTACCGGTGGTGTTGCTGTTTTTGGCCGGTCAACGGCAGTTTATACGGGGGATTGCGGCGACGGGGATTAAGAATTGAGGTGGAGAGAGATTGGCGATTAAGTTTCTAGTCACATCTTGAACCATTCTCCAGAACAGGCTTTCCGACCTGTTCCACAAGAATATTTAGTATTTGTGGAACAGGCCGGAAAGCCTGTTGCTGACATGGGTAAAAAGTGTGAATTTGTAGTAACACCGGAATGATATAGAGGACACGGCAGTGCCGTTTCCCTACCGGGATTCATTGTAGGGACACGGCACTGCCGTGTCCTGATTTCGGGTAATATTAATTCCGATGCTACCGGATTTGTAGTAACTCGGCGATGGAAATTGCTACGATACAAACCACGTCCACTTTCAGCAGACTAACAGATAAAGGGAATATCAAAGCTGTATTATGTGAATCTATGCAAAAACTCGGTTTATTTTTATTTGTCATATCTTTTCTGCCCTGGCTGGCAATCTTGTTTGTTGTGCCCTTCCTGCCGCTGGACATTACACAAAAAACTACTTTATCTGTCGTTCTGGCTGTTGGGGCAGAAGTTTGTTTTTGGATTAGCGTAGTGCTATTGGGAAAAGAAGTAGTTACCAAATATCGGCGTTATTTGCATCCCCGCTATCTTTGGAAAAAACTCATAAATTTTTACCGCAGATGAACAGGAATACACGCCGATAATGAGCCTGGAGATTGGCGTTTATCTGCGGTCAAGGTTGAGCTATTCGCTAAAAATTTGCAAGCGAATAGAGCGTTCTCCGTCTCCGAAATCAACTTCAATCTTTTCTCCCGAAAGAGTGTCCAAGCATCCCAAAAGCAACCGCAAATTGGGTGTGCTTGCTCCTGTATCCACGTACAATCTATCTGCCAAACTGCCTAAACGCTTCCAAATCGTGTATAGTTTGACTACTGTTTGTTCTAGCTGTGCGGCTTGTTTTACAACGTCGGCTGTCGTGCCCAAACAGCCTACTCGCAAAGATTCTTCTAAGGCCATTTCCATGTCAAGGTGCGACTGATTGAGAGCTTGCACTTGGGCGGCGGCGTCGAGATATTTTGATAAGTTCTTGGCGTCGGATGTTAGCTGTTTGACAGTATCTACGTCGGGATTTTCTGCTACTTCTTTTTGAATTTCGCTTTGGTGAGATGGGGAGAGTTTCTCCATTTCTTTGACTAAAGGAGCGAGGTAGCGGGAAGGTAGAGAACCGGTAGATGCTTTTTCTTTGACTTCTTCTGGCAATAAATCTGAGTTCATTGCCATCCATTCGTCGGAGAGTTGTTTGACTTCGCGGCGGGTGATGCGATCGCCACTTGCTGCGGCATCTGTTACCATTTGCTGCACTTCGGGAGATGCTTTAGCCGTTTCTACAAAGGCTCTTTTGCTGAAGTTTCTAATGGAATCTGGGTCTAAATCTCCTTGCTGGATCAGAGTATCGGCACTATTAGCTAATTCTATCAAAGAATAGGCTTGACTTTTGCCAATTTCTCTTTCTTTGAGCCAGTTCAAAAATCCTGTGCCCCGTCCTTCGCCGCCTTTTTTTTCTCTGTCTCGGACTGTTCGGAGAATGCGTCCCCGCCAAATGTCGGTTTGCAAGTCGAAGCGATCGCACACTTTCCAGGCATTGTCAACCTGATTGTCAAAATCAAAGTCTGGTATTTGTTCGTCTTCGGGGTCTGGCAATTGGAAATTGATATCGGTAAAGCCGTTGAGGGCTTCTGCAAGTTCTGCGGGATTTAGGGGGACTTCAGCCATTAGGAAAAATTTGTGTAGTGCAACAGCCGGTTTAATTGGGAACTTGCACGGGTTGACAGTTGAGACGCTATATGTAGCGGTAAAGTAGGCAATATTTACCTACTAATAGAGCTTTTGTGCAAGTCATATCATTATTGCACGATGGGGGGCGATCGGGCGATCGCTACCTCCACAAAAAATCTTCTCCGAGAGTGACCCCACAGCGTCGCAACAATAAAAAAGTCGGTAGCACAGATAGTCGGGTCTTGTGAATAAAGAACCACTAACCGGATAGTTAAAGGAACTAATTACCAACTAAAACGGCGATACTTTATCGCGTTCAATCTCCTCGTGGGGAGTTGTTTTGCCGTTCAAAATTGTGCCATCATCGGGGAGATTGTCTAGTCGATCGCGCTTCTTAAAGCGATCGCGAGCCGAGACAACCACCACATACAGAACCGGCACTATAAACAAACTCAAGACAGTAGAAACAACCATCCCCCCCGCGATCGCATTTCCTAGTGATCGGCGGCTGGCTGCACCCGCACCCTCCGGGTTAACCAGAGGAGCAATACCCAAAATGAAAGCCAGAGAAGTCATCAAAATCGGTCGTAAACGCTCTTGAGAAGCCTCAACTGCCGCCTTAGCAATTGAATATCCCTGCTCCCGTAACTGGTTCGCAAACTCCACAATTAAAATCGCATTTTTACTAGCCAATCCAATCAACATCACCAAACCAATCTGGCAATAAACATCATTCGCCAAACCCCGCAACGACTGAGCTAAAAGAGCACCTAAAATCGCCAGAGGCACCGATAGCAAAATAATGAAAGGATCGACATAATTTTCGTACTGAGCCGCCAACACCAAAAACACAAAAATCAGCCCCAAACCGAAAATAATCGGTGCTTGACCTCCCGATTCAATTTCTTCTAAAGAACTCCCCGACCATTCATAGCCAAAACCCGATGGCAAAACTTCAGCCGACACCTTTTCCATCGATTTTAGCGCCTGCCCAGAACTCGCTCCCGGCGCAGGAGAGCCAGTAATTTCAATTGACCTATACAAATTGTAGTGGTTAACAGTTTGCGCTCCCACCACCGGAGTAATCTTCACCAAATTGCTCAAAGAAATCATTTCATTCTTTCCAGAACGCACATACAATTTCCCAATATCTTCCGGGTTATCGCGAAACTGTTTATCCGCCTGAACATACACCCGATAATTGCGCTGCTGGAGGTTAAAATCATTCACATACTGAGCACCCAGAGCCGTTTGTAACGTACTGAAAACATCATTAATCGGAATATCTAGAGCCTTAGCTCGATTGCGGTCAACCTCCACAATTAACTGAGGTGTATTCGCCGCAAACGTACTAAATACCGCTTGCAATCCCGGTGTCTGATTTGCCTGCTTCAAAATCCCGCCCATGGTCTGGACTAAGCCATCTAAACCGCTGTTACCTTTGCGGTCTTGCAATTGAAATTGGAAACCCCCAAATTGACCTAAACCTTGAATAGCCGGCGGATTCACTGGGAAAATCCTCGCTTCTGGAATCGCGAAAAACTTACCCCGCAACTTACCAATAATCGCTTGTACAGTTTGATCTTCTCCGTGACGTTCGTCCCAGGGTTTCAGTGTAGTAAATATAATGCCTTGATTAGAAGTGCTACCGCTAAAACCAAATCCACCCACTGAAAAAGTCCCGACAACTTCAGGAAGCTTGAGGATTTCTTGTTCTACTTGATCCATTACTTTCTGAGTGTATTGCAGCGAAACACCTTGGGGTCCTTGAATAATTGTCATAAAATAGCCCTGGTCTTCTTCCGGGATAAATGCTGTGGGCACTGATAAATAAAGCCAAGCTGTTACTCCCAGAGAAGCGATGAACACGAGGGTGACAATAGTCTTAATTCCTGTGAGAAATATTAAGGATTTCCGATATTGCCGCTGTACCCAATTGAGAACTCCATTAAAACGGTCAAAAACCCAACCTAGCGGGCCCCCAAACTTCGGCCCTCGACGCAGTAATATAGCTGAAAGTGAGGGCGTGAGAGTAATAGCAATAAAGGTAGAAAGCAATACTGAAAAAGCAATTGTCAGCGCAAATTGTTTATAAAGCGCTCCTGTAGTTCCCGGGAAAAATGCCACTGGCACGAACACTGCCATCAACACTAAAGAAGTCGCAATTACAGCGCTAAAAAGCTCCCGCATTGACTCAAAAGCTGCTTCGCGGGCATTCATTCCTTGGCGGATAAGGCGGTCAATATTTTCTACTACAATGATAGCGTCATCAACCACTAATCCCGTCGCTAATGTCAGACCAAACAGAGATAAACTGTTAATCGTAAATCCGAAAACTTTGATAAAGGCAAACGTCCCAATCAAAGAAATTGGAATTGTGATGATAGGAATAATAGTGGTGCGCCAGTCTTGCAAGAAAACAAAAATCACTATCACCACTAGCAAGACTGCTTCAAATAAGGTCTTGACTACTTCTGCCATCGACTCTTCTACAAACAAAGTCGTGTCCAGCGCTACTCTATGTATCAACCCCGGAGGGAAAGCAACAGCTAGTTTTTCCATTTCTGTCTTGACGGCATGGGCAACATTCAAAGCATTACTTCCAGGCAGTTGGTAAATCCCTAAACCTACTGCATCATTGCCTCGAAATCGCAGAAATGAGCTGTAATTCTCTGCCCCTAGTTCTGCTCTCCCCACATCTTTTAATTTAACTAACGTTCCATTGGTTTCTGTTTTGAGGACAATTTCTTCAAATTCTGCTGGTTCTTTGAGGCGACTTTCAGCACGCAAGTCAATTTGATACATTTGTCCCTGCGGAGCAGGTTCTTGACCAACTCTCCCAGCACCAACTTGCAAGTTTTGTTCGTTGAGAGCGCTCGTTACATCTTGCATTGTGAGACGGCGAGCTGCTAATTTATTGGGGTCTATCCATAAACGCATTGCATAGCGTCTTTCCCCAAAAATTCGCACGTCGCCAACACCTTTTACTCTTTTTAAGGCATCGGCTAAATATAGGTCAGCGTAGTTGCTTAAAAATATGGTGTCGTATTCTTTATTTTCTGTAAATAAGCCGATCGCTAATAGGAGACTTGTAGATTGTTTTGTAACTCTAACTCCTGTGCGTTGTACGGCATCTGGTAATTGGGGTTGAGCAACTGCAACTCGATTTTGAACATCGACGCCGGCAATGTCTTTGTTGCGCGAGGAATCAAAGGTAGCTGTAATGGTGCTGGTGCCATCGTTACTACTACTGGAAGTTAGATATTTTAGTCCTTCAACGCCGTTGATTTGCCTTTCTAGGATGTTGGTAACTGCATTTTCGACAATTTCAGCACTCGCCCCGCTATAGTTAGCTGTGACGTTGATTTGGGTAGGGCTAATGTCGGGGAAGCGCTCGATCGGCAGGCTGGGAATGCTGATTGCGCCTACCAAGATAATAATTAAGGCGCAGACGCTAGCAAAGACAGGTCGTTTAATAAAGAAATCTGCAAACATTATTTGGGTAATGGGTAGTTGCGGATGGCTAATTGCTAATTGCTAATTTACCCGATATTGTAGGGGTCGTGCCCCCGTGCCGACCCCCATCCAGAAGGGATCGGGGCAGGGCAGCGACGGGGGGCAGCCCCTACAAGAATGAAACAGCCCTACTTAAAAAGGGAGACAAGAACTGGAGGTAGCATATTAATTTTTGCCCCCCACTGGTAAATTTTTCCCTACTTCTTTCCCTTCCTCTTGAGCCATAATGGGAACCCCGTCTGTCAGGTTAAGGATGCCGGCAGTAACAATTTTTTCCCCGGCTTTCAAACCTTCGATAACTTGATAATTATTCCCCTCAATCGCTCCCAATTTCACGGCTTTTTGGTGCGCTACTAAAGGAGGCATTCCAGGTTTTGGCTGTTCCGGCTTTTGAGCTGTGAAGACAAAAGTTTCCCCACCTAAGCGAGTGACTGCTGTGACTGGAACTAAAATTCCGGGGTTCTGTTTCCAGATAACTTTAGCTTTTACAAACTGGAGATTAAGCAGTTCGCCGGTGGGGTTGGGAAAGGTGGCTTTAGCTAAAATTGTTTGGGAATTGGCGCTGACGTTGGGGGAGATAAAACTGATTTGACCTTGGGCGATCGCCTTACCTTGAGCGTCGAGCATTTGTACTGGCAGCCCTAAGCGTAATTGAGGCTGCCGTTCCAAAGGAATTGATAACCGCAAGTCTAGCAATTGGTTCTCAGTCAGGGTGGCAATGGCGTTACCTTTTTGCAAGTTATCACCTACTTTCACTGGTATGTCGCCGATGACTCCCGCGAAGGGCGCGATGACAGCAGTTTCTTGCAGTTGTACTTCAAAGCCGCGCACTTGAGCGGCGGCCTCGGCAACTTGCGCTTCAGCTTGATCGAGCTGTTCTTGGCGCGTACCGTTGGCTAACTGCGCTAATCTGCTCTTGGCTTGTGCGACTTCTGCTTCGGCTTTGGCTATTTCCTCTGGGCGCGAACCGTTTTGCAATTGCCGCAAAGCTTGCCGCTGCTGTTGCAAGGCTGCTGTCCGGCGCTCGATCTCGGCTTGTCTGTTCTTTTGCCGCTGCTCAAACCGCCTTTGAGCTTCTCGGAGGTTGGCTTGGGCGGTGCCTGCTTTTTGGGTGTATTGTTCCAGGGTGTTCGCGGATTCTGCGCCTTCTTGTGCCAATGCCTGATATCTGGCAAGCTGCTGGCTGGCTAACTTTGCTTCGGCTGTGCTTGCTTCTATTTGCGCTCTGGCTTGGGCGATGTCTTCTAAGAGGCTACCTGTTTGGGCGTCGGCGAGGTCGGCTTCAGCTTGGCTAACGCGGGCTTGGGCTTGACCAATTTCTTCTGGCCGAGAGCCCGATCGCAGTTGGGCTAGGTTGGCTTGGGCTTGGGCGACTTGGGCTTGAGCTTGGGCGATTTCTTCGGGCCTGGTTCCTGCTTGCAATTCGGCTAAGTGGGATTGAGCGCGGATCAGGTTGGCTTGGGATTGCCTCAAGTCAGCTTGGGCGCTGTCGCTTTTCATGCGGGCGATGACTTGCCCTTGGTTTATGAAGTCCCCGGATTTGACAAAAATCTCAGTGACTAGCCCTTCTACTTCGGGTTTGATTTCTACCGAACGCTTGGCTTCTAAGCTGCTGACAAATTCCGAGGCATCTTGGACTGAACTGGTTTCTACGGCTGCCAGCTTGACTGGTATGCCTTGGGGTTGGGCTGCTGCTGCCGGTGGCTGTGCGCGATTATGACCCGATTGCCACGAGTACCAGCCGATACCTGCTGCGCCTGCGGCGATCGCGAGCGCGGCAATTAGAGGCCAGCGCGATCGCGGTTTACCAGGTTCGGGGCGATCGGCAACGGGGGTCAAATCCTGCGGTCGATCGCTGTCTGCATCTGCATCGGTTGGGTGAAGTTCCGGTGTGGCAGATTTTTGCTCTTCAGCTTCAACCACGGATTCTGGGGATTTAGAATAACTCATTGGCAGCACCACTTAGATTTTTTTTTACGTCTGACTGACTGAGACTTTGGCGGAATTTTTCATCCCCGGGCGTCCCCTGAAAAAAGGGGGAATCAGGACAAGCGCTTTGAAACAGGATGGAATCTGGAAAGTCTCTTTTTAATGGGGTTGGGGTATGTGAAGCGCTTTAGTCTGCCGATGATGGCAGTTAGCCAAGCTAGGGAGGGATTATTTTTAGGAAAGTTGTTTTTTATCTTTCAAAAGCTACGCTATCCAGGGAAGATTACACATCCTTCTTATGACTCACCTGAGTGGGTGAGTTGCAAGGATTTTCCCTTGGCTTCAGCGGATTCAGCGGAGGTTGGGGAGTCACGCACTCCGGCGGCGATCGCGCTTTTTTCCTTAGCTAGTTGCTCGGTTAACCACTCTATCTCTGACGCCAGCACTGACTTGCAGCGATCGCGAGAGGCGAATTGATAGTCGTCGGTTAGCGGATATTCGCTCTTGAGGCTTTCGATGTAGTCTTGTCGGGTGTAACAAGCTCGCAAGCGGTGTTCCAACAATTTCAGCCGTTCAGCGGGTTCTAAGTCGCCAAAAAAGAAAAATTTGATTTGGAACCGGGAACCGCTGTTAACCCAGCTTTCTTGAGGGTGTTCGAGCATTTTTTCCCTCCAGAGTTCGCGCCCTTTGGCGGTAATTCCGTAGATTTTGCGCGGACAGCCGGCATCTCCGGCTTCTTCGGCTATTACCGAAATCTCCCCTCGCTCTTCCAAGCGCTTCAGCAGCGGGTAAATCGCTCCGTAGTTAACGCTGATGCAACTGCTCATAAACAGCTCCAGTTGTTGCTTTAGCCGATAGCCGTGCAGGGGTTGCAACTGTAGCAGCCCAAGGGCTGATAATTCAAGCATTTATATCAATTTGATATTATAGTCTGGATTATATAACTATATCTGACTCAAGGGCGATCTGGTCAATAGCTAGTTTGAAAGAAACTTGAGAGTTACATACACATTTAATAAGCTTTGTCAATACCCTTAAGATATATTATTTTAGGTTCGAGAAAGGGCGATCGCTTTATAATTACAGAATCCATTTGAGAAATAACAAGAGTGCTGATTTACCTCGATTTCGGTCAGAGGAACGCCAGAATCTCACTTTGAACACAAGTGAGATTCTGCCTGGTCTTGGATGTCTCCGAAATGATTTAATAGACTCTGCTCAATAGCTGCGATTTCTGCCGCATATCTCTTTTGGGTAAAAGCACCAGAACTTTTCTTGGCATGGTTGGTTGAATTTTAAAACCCTGAGAAATTTTAGTATTCCTTGAGAACTTTTCGGAGCACCTAACAGTTTTTTTCTAGCTCGTAGTTAGAAATTATTTGTCAAGTATAAATCATCCTAAATCCAGATGTTTTTACTGGCAAGTCATCCTACTCAAACTTAATTTTTTAAGTACAATTCATACCAGATGAGTTCCTCTGAAACTGACACAGCTAAAGTGATTTATATTTAGCCTAAAACCCAAAATTAACGCCCGGTAATTACTTGAAATAGCCACCCAAAAAGCATCACGCTTAAGAAAATCACGCCTCCGACAATTAACATCAAACCCAACAGCAAAGCAGCCACAAATAGCCAATCGGCTTTTTTGCCTTGTTCGGGGGAACCTAAATGAGCATCCAGCAATTCTATATTTTTGACATTAGCTTTCCAAGCAACATCCAACAAGTCTCCGGCCACAGGTACAGTACCGGCAACTGTATCAAATACGATATTAGCTGCCATTTGTACTAAAGTCTCTTGAGGCACTCCCATTTGAGCGGATTTGAAGACAACATAACCTGCAAAAATTGAACTGATTAAATCGCCGCCGCCCGGTATCAGTCCCAATATCGGATCGAGTCCGATGCGGTATTTTGTGCCGGGAATTGGAATTGAATTGTCTAGTAAATGGCTGATCCGGCGGAGTCGGCGCAAGGATGCTACATGAGATGGGCTGGGAGTATTTGGGGAGGAATTTTGTATAGGAGAACGTGACATTTGATTGCTCTCGATTGCGATATTATATCGTTTTTGGTTGCATCGGAATGATACCGAGGACACGCCACGGTGCCGTGTCCCTACCCCGATTATTGTAGGGACACTCTTGCTCTCGCCGTGTCGTGACTGTGGGTAATATTAATTCCGATGCAACCGGAGTTGATATTACTGTTAGTTTATGATATTTACTGAAGCATATTCAAGTTTTTTCACTATACCTCAAGCAGATTTTTACTGATTTTGGGCGATCGCCTTTGGTTTGTTTTTGAATGCACAGAAACCCGGTTTCTGTTCAAAACCGGGTTTCTTGCTTCTAGCTGGGGGCTTTTAATTTAGCCTTTTATTTGTTGCCTTCAGTGAAGTCGGCGTCAATCACGTCGTCGCCGCCGCCAGTGGGGCCGCCGTCTCCGTAGCCGCCGGGGCCGCCGGGGCCACCAGGACCGTCAGTCGGGCCGCCTGCTTGCTGGTACAGGTTGCTGCTGACAGCGTAGAATGCTTGCTGCAACTCTGTTGTCAAGGTTTTGATGCGATCGTCATCTTCACTACCGATCGCATCGCGCAAGTCTTTGATCAACCCTTCAACCTTAGTCTTGTCAGCAGGGGGAACTTTATCACCCAATTCTGCCAACTGCTTCTCAATTTGATAGGCCAAAGAGTCGGCTTGGTTTTTGCGATCGATCTTTTCGCGACGTTCCTTGTCAGCAGAAGCATTCGATTCGGCTTCCTTCACCATGCGATCGACTTCATTGCTGGGCAAAGTAGAAGCACCAGTAATGCTAATCGATTGCTCCTTGCCAGTACCTTTATCCTTAGCAGCTACATTCAAAATACCGTTAGCATCGATATCGAAAGTAACTTCAATTTGAGGTACGCCGCGGGGGGCAGGTGGAACTCCATCTAAGCGGAAGGTTCCCAAATCCTTGTTGTCATTCGCCATTTCTCGTTCGCCTTGCAAAACGTGAATTTCCACGTTTGTTTGGCCGTCTACAGCCGTCGAGAAAGTTTCCGACTTCTTAGTAGGAATAGTGGTGTTGCGGGGAATGATTTTAGTCATTACGCCGCCCAAGGTTTCGACGCCGAGAGACAGCGGAGTAACGTCGAGCAAGAGGATGTCTTTGACTTCGCCTGCAAGTACGCCGGCTTGAATTGCTGCACCGACTGCTACCACTTCATCCGGGTTTACCGTTTGGTTGGGGTCTTTGCCGAGGATTTTTTTGACCAGTTCTTGCACCGCAGGAATGCGTGTAGAACCACCAACTAAGACAACTTCATTAATTGCAGATTTGTCTAATTTGGCGTCGCGGATCGCATTTTCTACCGGGATGCGAGAGCGATCGATCAAATCCGAGCACAGTTCTTCAAACTTGCCCCGCGTCAAAGTCGTGTCCAAGTGTTTTGGGCCGTCTTGAGTCGCGGTAATAAACGGCAGGTTGATTTCTGCTTGGGTAACGCTTGACAGTTCAATCTTGGCTTTTTCGGCTGCTTCCGTCAGGCGTTGCAGTGCTTGTTTGTCTTTGCGGAGGTCAATTCCTTCGGCTCTTTGGAATTCGTTAGCGATGTAATCGACGATTTTTTTGTCGAAGTCGTCACCGCCGAGGTGAGTGTCTCCAGAAGTTGCTAGCACTTCAAATACGCCGTCGCCCACTTCTAGAATAGATACGTCGAAAGTACCGCCACCTAAGTCAAATACGAGGATGGTTTCGTTGCTCTTTTTATCTAATCCGTAAGCTAAAGCGGCCGCTGTAGGTTCGTTAATAATCCGCAGCACTTCAATCCCGGCAATTTTACCAGCGTCTTTCGTAGCTTGGCGCTGGGAGTCGTTGAAGTAAGCGGGAACAGTAATTACCGCTTGGGTGACAGTTTCGCCGAGGTATTTGCTGGCGTCTTCTACCAGTTTGCGGAGAACTTGTGCAGAAATTTCTTCTGGGGCAAATTGCTTGCCGCGGGCGGGACAGTCGAGTTTGAGGCTGTTGCCGACTTTGAGGACTTTGTAGGAAACTTCAGTGGTTTCATGGGCTACTTCATCAACCCGACGCCCGATAAACCGTTTTACTGAGTAAAAGGTGTTTTCGGCGTTCATCACGGCTTGACGCTTGGCGATTTGTCCGACAAGTTGATCGCCATTTTTAGCATATGCTACTACAGAAGGTGTGGTGCGACCCCCTTCGGCGTTGGCTATGACGGTGGGTTTGCCGCCTTCCATAACTGCGACGCAGGAGTTTGTCGTACCTAAGTCAATTCCAACTACTTTTCCCATAGGGGTGTTCCGGCTCCAATCTCTACAAAATTTTGGTTTTCTATCTGTGCGATAGTCTGGTTATTCAGGACTGCGATTTCACCTGCGGAGGTGTACGGATAGTGAGTCCTGCTTTAATACAGTCTTCGATAGGGTGCTTATCTCTATACTGCGGGCGGTTAGACCGGGGGATGAAGGCGTGTTTACCGAACCTGTTGGGGGACGGTTGCATTCACGAGCCTTGCACCGCTACAGTTGTTGACTGCTTTTCTTTACTCTTCCTAATGTACGGGGTTCGATCGATTCGGGTATTGTGGCAAACCGTATAGGTTGTGTTGTATTTGCCGTCTTTGTTGTATGAATTTTGTTGGGGTGGTTCGGGGCGAGCGGTCGATCGGCTTCAAAATAAAAGTAAAATTTATCAGTTAGAGTGATGAGTTAGATACCTACCAATTTGCTGCTTGTTTAATTGTACTCATCAGAATAAACAGTGAAAAAGGACTATCTTGGTACTCCAAGAAACCGCACCTTTTGTAAAATTCTTTAGCTTGTTCGTCAATAGCATCTACCCTGACAGCATAAATTCCCATATTTTGGGATAAATTCAGTGCATTCTCGAAGGCATGGCGCAGTAACCGCTTCCCCAACCCTCTACCTTGCATTGATTGATCGACTGCAAGTTTCCCAAGCAGCATAGCAGGAGGGGGATAGTTGGGGAGATTTTCTCGCAAGTTAGGTGGTAGCTGGGTACGATCGAGTAAATTAGCGCTGCAAGCATAATAGCCTGCTATTGTGTAGTTATCTTCACCTGCTAAAGCTACAAAAGTTCTAGCAGTACCGAGGCGATCGTTATGCTTTGCATATCGTTTGAGATAAGCATCTAATTCTGTATTTCCCGAATTAAATGGGTCTTTTCTAAGACTGCTCGTACTTCGGTTTATATCTTCTAGACGGCTAATAGTCCAATTCACTCGCTTTACTGTTTTGTTTAATAATCTGCAAATAATGCGAGCAATCCTTCAGACGGTGCTGGCGGGTTTTCCATGACTGACAGTAAAAAGGCTCGATCGCGATCGGACAGTGCTGGAGGTGTATTATTGTAAGCTGCTGGGCCGTTGAGCGTAGCATCTGCTTCGGCAATGAATTCGTCGAGGACAAATAGGTAAGCCCACCAAGAGAGTCTGGTTTCGGTACTGGTTTCGGTTTTGACGAGCGATCGCATTTTGCTATTCCTCTCGCTACTAAGATTGCTTTCCTGCTATGATTATAACTAAAAAAGCGACAGGTCGAAACCTGCCGCTGGCTGTAAAAAGTCCCCAGGGCACACTATTTAATTGCTATTTTTTACCTATCAGCAGAGCTGCGGGAAAGTAACTCAGAGCTTCACCAATTGCCAAAGTACCGTTACTTTCTACCGCCTGATTTGTAATCGCATCTTTCCAAACCGACGGCATTTGCTCGGACAATTTCAAATTAGTATCTTTCCAGACTTGTTTGCCGATAGGCATTTCTTCCGGTTTGACAATTCCCGTCAAAAACCGGGGAGCAATGACAATAACGGTAGTCTCTCCAAAGCTTCTGGCAAAGGCAACAACATTATCTTTAAACGTGCCAACTGCTTGCAGGGGCTGATAGTCGCCTGATTGAAAAACTTGCAAGTATTTTTTTCTCGCTTCTAGCGCTCTTGCCGTCAAAAACAACTTAATTCTAGCGTCTTCTCGCGTCGCAATCAAATCTTCCACCAGTTGCAAAATATCTGTCTGAGCTTGCTCTTTAATTTCCCGCAAAACCTCGATTCTGCGCTCAAAATCAACGGGACGGCGGTTATCCGGATCGACGTGGCTTAAATCCCAGAATTCCGTCCCTTGATAAATGTCGGGAACGCCCGGAGCCGCGATTTTCAGCAGTGTTTGAGATAAAGAATTGAAAATTCCGTAATTAGCTACTTTTTTCCAGAAAGGTATAAATTTGTTGAGAAACTGATTTTGTTCCGAAGGTTCGAGAACGCTATCGACAAAGGTCATAAAACCAGCTTCGTAGTCGTTATCCGGTCTCAGCCAAGCCGTATAAACTTTGGCTTCGCGGACAGCTTTAATCACATAATCTTTCAGGCGATCGACATAATCAGTGTTTTCAATTCCTTCAAAGGGAAAACTGCCGAGCAGAGTTTGGTACAGGAAGTATTCGTCATTAGTATCGGGAACCATTCGATTCACAAAGTTGACTTTCTTAGAAGAATTTAGCTCTCTCCAAGACCTGACTTGCTGTTCCCATTCATCGGGAATTTCTGACAAAACGTTGATTCTGGCTCGCACATCTTCGCCGCGTTTGGTATCGTGGGTAGCTGTAGCATTCATTTTGTGCGGCCAAGCGGCTTGCTGCCGTTGGTTGAACTCGTGAAAATCTACTAGCGAAACGCCGAACTGACTGGGGTTTCCTCCGACTTCGTTGAGCGATAAAAGCCGATAGTAGACGTATAAAAGCGTGTCTTCAACGCCTTTTGCCATTAATGGGCCAGTCAACTGCTGGAGTTTCATGACAAAGTGCCGGCGCTGCTCTTTTTGTTCGGTTGTTAGGGTTTCTTCTTCTTCCAGCAAGAGCACCGTTTCGATAAATTTAAGTTCCTTGAGGAGTCGCGGTACTTGTTCTTTGGCGTGGGCGATCGCATATTGCACGTAAGTGCGATCGGACTCTCTCAAGCCGTCTTGATTGATGTAAGTTCGGTAGACTGGAAAAATCGTCAAAACAGCCGCTAACGCTTTTTCCAAACCGGGACGAGTAAAGTCGTTTCCCTGTCTGGATTGACCCGAGATATTTTTCAAAAGTTGAGCCAGATTGTCTACATCTCCAGCCAGATTTTTCTCAACAATCAGTCCTTTTTTATCTAAAAATAACTGTTCGTAGGGAACGTTCAAGCGAGTAAATCTCTGATATATTTCGCTAAATTGCTGTTCGCGATCGCGCCTACAGAAAACGCCGTTTACGTAGTTCAAAAAGTCGTAGCCGCTAGTTCCCTGAATCGGCCAATATGACGGCAAATCTTCTTCGTGTTCCAGAATTTTTTCAACAGTAATGTAAGTGTCTCCCGTTCTCTCCCGCAGCCTTTTCAAATATTCTGTGGGGTCATACAGTCCGTCGATGTGGTCGATTCTCAATCCCGTAAACTTTCCCTCTGCAACCAGGTCGAATATCAGCTCGTGGTTTTTGTGAAAAACTTTAATCTCTTCAACTTTTACCGAAATCAGTTCGTTGACTGTAAAAAACCTTCGGTAGTTAATTTCTTCGGCCCCCACTTTCCAGAATGCCAGACGGTAAAACTGCTCGGAAAGCAAATCGTCCAAGAAATTAAAACTTTCGGCATTGCCCTTTTCTCCGTTAAAAAAATTGATATTTTCATCTATAAATTCCTGCACCAAGGGATTTTGATTGTAGAGTTCCCACAGCAGTCCTTTGACAAAAGCTATCTGATCGTATCTGGCTTTACCTTTAGTTTCTGAAGGTGTATTTTTAATCAAATAAAGAATTCCCAAAAACTTGATAAAATCTGGATGGCGTCTGCCTAATTCCCTGGCTAAATGCCCCAAATTATGACTGATAAATTTAGCATAAGATTCGATTTTTACGGGCAATTGTAAGCTATAATAATTGATGGTCAGCCCAATTTCGCTGTATTTGAGTTGAATCTCGCCATTTTCCAGACACTCTCCATAAAAATTGCCCAGCAGCGGAGCCAGCACTCGACCTCTGAGATGTTCGTAAGCGTGATTCCATTCAATATCGAAGTAATCGAAATAGTCGGAATCCGGGCCGTGTTCCAATACGTCTAACAGCAGCAAGTTTTGAGTGTCGTAAGCCATGTGGTTGGGGACAATATCTTGCAGCCATCCCATATTCCGTTTATTGATTTCGTATGTGAGCGCTTCAAAGTTTTCTGAGGTTCCTAATTCTGGATTGAGCTGATTTGAGTCAACGACATCGTATCCGTGAGAGCTGCCTTTTCTGGCTTTAAATATCGGTGAAGCGTAAATGTCGGTAATTCCTAAATCTTCCAGATAGTTAAGGATTTGTTTTGCTGCTTCAAAGTTAAAACCTCCATGAAATTGAATCCGATAAGTTGTGGTGGGAATTCTCATCTTAATTTTACTCCTAAGTAGTTAGTTGGTGGGATTTGTTGTGTTAAATTAGAAAGAGTAGGTTAGGTGAAGAACGAACTCTCGGTTTCACTCCGCCCAACGTCATTAACTGGAGATTTTAGTGAGATTTGATATTGAAAATTTGAGATTTTTGCTCCCATCTAAAATCAGTTGTTGGGTTGAGCGGCAGCGAACCCTACGCTTCGCTCCGCCCAACCTACTATTTCTGTATTATTTCGTAGAGTGCGAAACTCTGGGGTTTAACAGTCAATTCTTGCTGTGAATTTATCTTTTCAGGCAAGCTAGAACCTAAACCCATCCATTTTTCATCAGCAGAGTCTAAAATTTTGTTCCAGTTGCCTTGGGGAAGTGCAGCCGTAAAAGCTACATCTTGCCTGTTGAAGTTTAGAATGCAGAATATCTGGCTGTCATCTGTCCAGCGACGTAGAAATAAGATT
This sequence comes from Microcoleus sp. F10-B2, assembly GCF_036704965.1. Taxonomy (NCBI): domain Bacteria; kingdom Bacillati; phylum Cyanobacteriota; class Cyanophyceae; order Oscillatoriales; family Microcoleaceae; genus Microcoleus; species Microcoleus sp. F10-B2. The sequence goes on from NZ_JAUBTB010000023.1 coordinate 28,264, forward strand.
TTTTCCGCTTCAATGCTGGACACTTCGAGATTGTTTTTGTCGAGTTTTTTAAGGGCCGGTATTGTCCGCCGCAGTTGAATCAGATGTTGGTGCCATTCCCAAAGAATTTTGTGTTTGCCTTCGGTTTGTTTTTCCCAGTTTAACTTGCACTTATCGAAAGTCTCAGGACTCTGGGGGTCGTGAAACTCGCCTCGACCTTCAAAGATTTTAAATTCTTGTTGTTTGTCTTTGCGGATAGCTTCAATTAAGTTTTCGTCAGAGTGGGAAACGAAGTAAAAAAACGGTGCTTCTTCTCCGTATTCTTCTCCCATAAAAAAGAAGGGAATGTAGGGAGAAATCAAGACTGTGCCCGCCGCGAGTTTCAATCCTTCAAAGTCAACTATTTTCGAGAGTCTGTCTCCCAAAATCCGGTTGCCGATTTGGTCGTGAGTTTGGGAAAACACCAGAAACTTATGGCCGGGTTCATCTTTGGCAGAATTGCCGTGTCTCCGCTTTCTGTGGGGGGCGTACTGGCCGGAGTAAACAAAGCTTTCTTTGAAGGCTTTTTCTAAGTGTTCGCACTTACCGAAATCTTGGTAGTATCGGTCGTCTTCTCCGGTGAGCAAGGCGTGCAGTGCGTGGTGGAAATCATCGCACCATTGGGCGTCTAGTCCGAAGCCGCCGAGTTCTTTAGGACGTACAGTTCGGACATCGTTTAAGTCACTTTCTGCTATTAAGTAAAGCTGCCTTCCTACCTCTTGAGAAATGTCGGCGGTGGCATCAGAAAGTTCTTGCAAAAACGGTCTTGCACCTACTTCAAATATTGCTTGAATTGCGTCTAGTCTTAGAGCGTCGATGTGATAGTCTCGAAACCAGTAGAGGGCGTTTTCAAGAAAATAGTTGCGCACGCCGTCGCTGTATGCGTCGTCGAAGTTTAGGGGGGCTCCCCAAATCGAACCGTATTTTGATGTAAAGTAAGGGCCAAATTCGCGGAGGTAGTTTCCTTCGGGGCCGAGGTGGTTGTAAACTACATCGAGAATTACTGAAATACCGTGTTCGTGGCAGGCGTTGACAAGTTTTTTGAAGCCTTCGGGGCCGCCGTAGGAGTTTTGGACGGCGTAGGGATATACGCCGTCGTATCCCCAGTTTCGCTCGCCGGGGAATTGGGCTACTGGCATTATTTCGATGGCGTTGATTCCCAATTCTTTAAGTTGTTTTAGCTGGGGAATTATTGCTTCAAATGTTCCGGCTTGGGTGAATGTGCCGACGTGCAGTTCGTAAATAATCATTTCGGCTAGCGGCACGCCTTGCCAATTTGTATCAGTCCAAGTAAAAACATTTTGATCTATTACTTGCGACGGGGCGTGTACGCCTTGAGGTTGATATTTTGAGGCTGGGTCTGGTCGGTCAGTTTTTCCTTCGATTTGGTAGGTGTAAAGGGTTCCTGGTTCGATATCTGTAGCTGTGGTTTCCCAATAACCTTCTGCGGATGGTTGCATGGGTATCAGGCGTTTTTTTGGGGAAACTATTTGGACTGCTATTTGTTGGATTGTGGGCGCCCAAACGGTAAATTTACATTGGTTGTTGCCGAGATAATTTGCTCCTATCTTCACTTTGAGTTGTTCTCCTTATAAAATAGGTTGGTAGTTCGATCGCCCGACGCGCTATCAAATCCTTTGCCCTTAACGTTCAGCGCCTGTTTAGACGGTAATATTACTTAATATAAGAAACAACTAACTTTAGATAGAGCCATCAAAGGCTAGAATTGTGTAAGGGGCAAAAGTAGCGGTTGGTTATGTCTAAATTAGAACATGAATCTGCACGGAGGCGATCGCCAAATTAGCTGGCAGCAAGGGTTAATATTTCTTGTCGATCTCATGTCGAAAATCTACCTAAAGGTAGGTCAAAAATCAGCGCGAGTGTGGACTTTATGGTTATGGCTTTTGGACGGGAAATCTGCTGCAATCTCGACTCGGCGGAGTCTCGCGAGTGGTTGGTCACAAACGGGATCGGCGGTTACGCTAGCGGGACGATCGCGAATCTCCTCACCCGCCGCTATCACGGCCTGCTGGTAGCTGCCCTCAAACCCCCGCTGGGACGCACTTTGATGCTCGCCAAGCTGGACGAGACGGCGGTGTATCGCGATCGCGCCTATCCGCTTTATACAAACCGCTGGGCCGACGCGACGATCGAACCTCACGGCTACAACTACATCGAAAGCTTTCACCTCGAAGGCACGACGCCTGTTTGGAGGTTTGCTCTCGCCGACGCTATCCTGGAAAAGCGGATTTGGATGCAACAAGGTGCTAACACTACATATATTCAATACCGCTTGCACCGCGCCTCACAACCGATCGCCCTCGCTGTCAAAGCCCTAGTCAACTACCGCGACTACCATCACACCACGAGCGCCGGCGACTGGCAGATGAGCCTAGAAACCTTGGAACGCGGGGTTTGCGTGACTGCATTTCCCAAGGCTGCACCCCTGTACCTGCTCACAGATGCCGCACCAGAAGCCAAATTTCGAGTCTCTGCGCCCTTATACAATTGGCATTACGGATTGGATCTAGCAGCCGAAAAGCGCCGCGGATTGGACTGCTGCGAGGATCACTTGCACGCGGCGACTTTTCACATGACGATCGCGCCGGGAAGTTCTCTGACATTGATAGCCAGCACCGAGAAAAACCCCGAACTCAACGGCGGTAAAGCTTTAGAAGTGCGCCGCACTTATGACCGAGAACTGCTGCAAAACTGGTCAAAAGTCAGCAAATCTCCCGACTGGATCAATCACTTAGTGCTCGCCGCCGACCAATTTATCGTCAGCCGCCCCCTACCGGAGGAACCCGAGGGCAAAACGATTGTCGCCGGATATCCCTGGTTCAGTGACTGGGGACGGGATACGATGATTAGCTTGCCAGGCCTCACAATCTGTACCGGGCGATGGGAAATTGCGCGCTCGATTTTGCGGACATTTGCGCGGTATGTCGATCGGGGAATGCTGCCGAACCGCTTCCCGGATGCGGGCGGCGAACCGGAATACAACACCGCAGACGCCACACTGTGGTACTTTGAGGCAATTCGCGCTTATATCGATGCCACGGGGGACGACGAACTTTTAAGCGAACTATGGCCTACATTATGTGAGATTGTCGATTGGCACGTACCGGGAACTCGGTATAACATCCGCGTCGATCCCGATGACGGTTTAATCTACGCGGGCGAGAAGGGAGTGCAACTGACTTGGATGGACGCGAAAATCGGCGATTGGGTGGTGACGCCCCGGATTGGTAAGCCGATCGAACTCAGCGCGCTTTGGTACAATGCTATACAAGCTATGGCAAGTTTTGCTCGAAAATTGGGCAAGCCTCACTATGAATACGAGCAATTGGGCGATCGAACAGCCGCCGGATTCCCTCGCTTCTGGAACGCCTCAACCGGTTACTGTTACGACGTTCTCGACGGCCCCGACGGACACGATAGCTCCCTGCGGCCCAACCAAATATTCGCCGTATCCTTGCCCCTATTAACTGGGTATCCGCCTCCGAACTCTTTATCAGCAAGGGGACTGCGGGCCAAGGAAACCCACCGCTATACACCGTTACTGACGCCCATCCAGCAGCGCGGCGTGGTGGACGCCTGCGCCCAACAGCTTCTAACTTCTGTCGGCCTCCGCAGCCTCTCGCCGCAGCACCCGCAGTATCGCGGCGCATACGGAGGCGACCAATTGCAGCGCGACAGCGCCTACCACCAGGGCACAGTTTGGGGCTGGCTGATTGGCCCGTTTGTCTTGGCGCACTTGCACGTATACAAAGACCTAGCACAAGCGATCGAATTCCTCGAACCTATGGCACATCATATAAGGGGTGGCGGAGTTGGCAGCCTGAGCGAAATTTTTGAGGGCGACGCCCCCCACTCGCCGCGAGGCTGCACGGCTCAAGCTTGGACTGTGGCTGAGGTGCTGCGGGCTTGGTTGGCAATTAATACTGTGGGTGTTTAAATGGGGAATGTTATCTTTGGTTGAAAAAAAGATTTATGGCATTATTATTAGCGGGCGATATTGGCGGAACTAAGACAATTTTGCGGTTAGTGGAAAGGACTGTTAACGGTGAAATGAACGCTCTTTACGAGTTCCGCTATCCCAGCGGGGAGTTCCCTGATTTAGTACCGATGGTGCGGCAGTTCTTGACCGAAGCTGCTATTAAGTTGAATGGGCAGCTTGTACCTGAAAAAGCTTGTTTTGCGATCGCAGGCCCGGTGGTTAACAACACTGCAAAACTGACTAATTTGCCTTGGGTGCTGGATGCGAAGCGTCTGGAACAAGAATTAGGAATATCCCGCGTCAGTTTAATTAATGATTTTGTTGCGGTTGGCTACGGCGTTTGGGGTTTGGACGATCGAGATTTGCACACTTTGCAAGTAGGAAAACCCCGCCAACACGATCCAATTGCTGTGATTGGTGCCGGGACTGGTTTGGGAAATTGTTTTGCAATTCCCGATGCAAATGGCATCAGGGTTTTTTCTTCGGAAGGGGGACACGGTGACTTTGCTCCTCGCTCGGAGTTGGAGTTTGAATTGCTAAAATATTTGTTAGCAAAACACGACATTCAAAGAATATCGATCGAGCGTGTAGTTTCGGGACAAGGGATTGTTTCAATTTACCAGTTTTTGCGAGACAGAAAGTTTGCTCCTGAATCGTCGGAGGTAGGGGAAGTTATCAAAAAATGGGAGTCAGAGCTCGGTAAAAGCGAGAAGAGTGTCGATCCGGGGGCGACAATTGCACAGGCGGCACTCAAAAAGTGCGATCGGCTTTCGGAACAAACAATGCAAATGTTTGTAGAAGCCTACGGTGCAGTGGCGGGAAATATGGCTGTATCACTTTTACCTTACGGCGGTTTGTACGTAGCCGGCGGCATCGCTGCTAAAATTTTGCCGCTGATTCAAGAAGGGGGTTTTATGCGAGCTTTTACCCACAAAGGCCGGATGGATTCGCTGTTAGAAATGATGCCAGTTCGATTGGTTTTGAATGATAATGTAGGGTTAATTGGAGCCGCAGTTTGTGCGGCCGGTCTTTAGGAGATTTCAAATATTTGGGGCGGGCAAGATGCCCACCCCACAAGAAGTTTTGTGGCACAGGCATCTTGCCTGTGCAAATATTTGGGGCGGGCTAGAAGCCCACCCCACAAGCAATTTGTGGCACAGGCATCTTGCCTGTGCAAACATTTGGGGCGGGCAAGATGCCCACCCCACAAGAATCTTTGTGGCACAGGCAAGATGCCTGTGAAATCCTTGTGGCACAGGCATCTTGCCTGTGAAATCCTTGTGGCACAGGCATCTTGCCTGTGACGGGCTAGAAGATCCCACCCCACAAGAAATTCAGAAAAAGCTAAACTTCATACATTTGCCAGAAAAAAGGATATTCCTCTGGAGTCACTGAAAGACCAGCTTTGACAGGATTTTGCCTAATATATTCCCAAAAAACCTGAAATTCTCGTTCATCTCTGACAATGTGGTCATGTCGCTCATCCTGCCAAACAGTACCAATATGCTTCATCACCTTGGGAATTTGTTTAGAACTGTAGCTTTTCATACTGTGCAGAATGCTGCTGAGCGACCAGAATTTATTATCCGACTTTGCTAAAGGCTGCATTAGCATATGCACATGATCGGGCATTACAACTAAGCAAAATATTTGATACCTTTGCCTATCAAAAAACTTGCAAGCATTGAGCACAACTTGTCTCGCCGCTGGATTTAATTCCAGCTTTTCCCAAGTATTAAAAGTGATGAAATAGACCGCTCCTTCTAACTCCCAATGAGGTAAATTTCTGTAAGTAACTTTTAATTGAGCATCTCTGAGTTTAAGTGGCAGACTAGAAGCCTGTCCCACAAAAAGCTGATATTGACCTGTGGGGTGGACATCTTCCCCGCCCAAATCCTGATTGCTTCCCTGACTCAAATTTTCGCGAATCATATTACTAAGCAAAACCACAACTTAATCTAAAATAGCCTTCATCAGGCAAGAGCTCAATACCCTTACAGCTCATTTTCCTAAAGTCTTTAAATTTTTGTGGGTGGGCATCTTGCCCGCCCCAAATATGCAGGTTAAAGTGCCACAGCTTATCTTATCTTCAAAATCTTCTGGGCTGCACTTTCAGACACCGGCATCACCGATAACCGATTGCCTTTCCTCACCAGCAAAATCTCATCAGCACTAAACTTTTGTTTCAGTATATCCAAAGATATTAATTTAGCAAATTCCTCAACAAACTCAACTCTCACAGTTTGCCAGCGAGGAGCATCAAGCTGCGATTTACGATCATAATATTCGCTATTTATATCGAACTGAGTCGGGTCAGCAATCCCAGTTTCCACGACGCGCACCAACCCGACAATTCCCGGAATTTTAGTATTAGAATGGTAAAAAAATACTAAATCTCCCCGAATCATTTCTCGCAGAAAATTGCGCGCTTGATAGTTGCGAACGCCATCCCAAGTACAAGTGCGATCGCCCTTCAAGTCCGCAATACTGTAAACATCCGGTTCCGACTTCATCAGCCAGTAATTCATAAAATATCTTTCCGCTTCTGCAACCACAGAGTCAACATCAAATAAACGCAAATATGCACGCACAAAATACCCCAGTTCAAACCCAAATTCTCCCACGTTGGATCGTAAACAGGAGTAGGCTCAAAGGGCTGAGGAAGTATGCTGCCGTCCGGTAATCTAGTAGGTGCGGGAACCATCCCATTCACATTAACTAAAGAGCCGTAAGCACCCACAGACCAGCGGCTTAACATCAGCCAAGAAAACTTGCTCGCGGCACCTTCCATCTTAAACAAAACTCCAGAAAAAATAATCTGAGGCAGCAATAATAGAGGCAAAGCGCTGTTAGCTTGAGAGCTATTTTTAACAATCGCGGAAACGACTAATCCGAGACTTATGCAGCTCATTAAAGTTAGGAATGTGGTAATACTTGCTCCCACATTCCAAGAAATAAAACTCGGTTCGGGGGATTTAAACGCACTCAGAATAACTCCTACCATTAACAGCGTTTGCAATACGGTCAAACCGGAAAGTATGAAAAACTTTGAACCCAAATAAGCAAACAATCCTAAATTAACCAAACGTTCGCGCAAATAAATAGCAGATTCTTTAACAATTTCTTGCAGAGAAGTTGCCAGTCCTACCCAAATCGCCGCGCAGGTAAATACAAACAAAACTCTGAGCGCTAAAGGTGCTAAAGTTGCCTCCGGCGCTCCAATTAACGGGTCTTTATCTCTGACAGCAAGCCGCAGCAAACTAATGCCGATCGGCGCTGTCAAAAGAGCTAAACTCAAGTTAATTAAGTCGCGGGAAATAAGCTTAAAATAGCGCTGGGCGAGCAAAACGAGTTGTTTTACAAAAGATTGAGATTTTGGTACAGAAGGTGCTGAAGGTGTTTTTGCATTAGCGTTGCCTGTGCTGAAGTGGTTGACAATATAGCGCTGATAGTAGGGAGATTGTTTAAACTTTTCCGCCCAGATTAAAAGGTTGTTTTCTCCTGTTTCTAATTCGTTGTAAATGTCTGCAAAATCGCCAGTTTTGACATCGAAAAAATCGAGCGCTTCCGCAGGCGGGCCGAAGTAACAAAGGCGTCCGCCGCGACCCATAAACACAATCCGATCGCACATCGTGATATTTGCCGTCGCGTGAGTCACCAGAATCACCGTCCGGCCTTGATTTGCCAACTTTCGCAGCAGTTGCATCATCTTCTTATCCAAACCCGGATCGAGTCCTGAAGTCGGTTCGTCTAAAAAGAAAAGTTTCGGGTCTGCTAACAGTTCGACTCCGATGCTGACCCGCTTCCGCTGTCCGCCGCTAAGCTGTTTTACCAAAGCAGTACGGCGGTGACTCATTTCAATATCTTCTAAAGTTTTGGCAACTACCTGATTGACATCTGTATCGGGAGGTAAGCGCAATTTAGCTGCATAACTCAAGACTTCTTCTACTGTCAAATCGGCGTGTACAATATCATCTTGAGGCACGTAACCGATTTGATTGCGGTAAATATTGAAGTTTTGACGCAGGTTGTCGCCGTTGAGAAACACAGCGCCGTTAGTAGTTTTTTCGATGCCTAAAAGCGTCCGCATTAAAGTAGATTTACCCGCACCGCTACCGCCGACTAAAGCCACAAACTGCCCCGGTTCGATCGCTAAAGTGATGTTATCCAAACGCTTCGGAATCACCAGACTGTCAGCATCCACACGAATTTGATGGCCGGAGTCTTGCATCTGCAACTCACCGCTGCGGTAAGTTAGAGTAAACGGGCCGATCCGAATTGCATCTCCCTCGGACAGTTGTACAGAATTTGTGACTCGCTGACCGTTCACAAAAACCCCGTTAACGCTGTGGTCTCGCAAAATATAATTACCGCGACTGTCTTGGTCGATTGTGGCGTGGCGTCTAGAAACAAGCGGCGCATCTAATTGCAGCGAAGCGTTTGGATCGCGACCCAACAAAACCGACCGATTTTTAAGAAGAATTGACTGCTTGCTAGGGACAGCAATCTGATTCGCCAGCGGATTAAAATAAGTCAGCAAAACTTGATTTTGAGGATCGAGACCGATTTTAATTTCTGTGCCGTCTTTCAGACAATAACCGTCATTGGGAGTGATGCGAGTGCGATCGACAAATAAGCCATTAGTGCTCGGCCGCTGCCCGTCACCGTCGTAAATCCAGTAATTATCCCCAATTTGCCGCAAAACAGCGTGAACGCCCGAAACTGCCCGCCAAGCATCGGGAATGACTAAATCAGCACGAGTGCGATCGCGCCCCAATACGTGCTGCTGCTGTTTTAACTCTAACTGTAAAACCTGCCCTTGATTGCTTAATACTAAATAAGGTCGATCGCTTAAAGCAGTTATTTGTCCTATATTGCCGGTCATACTTCAATCGCGGTTTTTGCACTCACTTTTGTCAGCATATCAAAAGTAGGACAACAATACTTATATTAAGCAAGTCTACTTAGCAACAACCGACAAACTGCGAAGCCGATTAATTGCCGCCGCCAATTCAAACCGCCGAAACATGGCAAAATCCCCTTCAGGAAAAGGCGATAAAATATCCATCCCCTGCGCCTCAATATCCGCCATCACCAAATCTATGATTTCCGACAAAGTGCGTTTTCCGTCCATGTATTGCTGCTTAGCATAAACCATTGCCGCAGCGATCGCCCTTAACTGTCCGCTGTCAACAATTTGCTCAACAGCACCCAAATCAATCTCCTCATTTCCGAAAGCCAATTCATCAACATCCCGCACCTTCACCCGCACATCTCGCCCCCCCCGACTCGGATCTAAACTAGCAGGAATCGGCACTCTTTGAGTAATCTCACCAAAATTTTCTCCCCCTTCAGCAGCACGGCTAATCGAGTAATTTTTAGCAATCTCTTTAGCTTTTTCCGTCACATTATATGCTTGAAAATTATCCAGTGCAATCACAGTATCTGCCACATCAAAATAATCGCCGCTTCCGCCCATTACTAAAATAGCCGATACGCCATAATCCGCATACAATTGTCTCACTTTATCAATAAAGGGCGTAATCGGTTCCTTATCCTTAGCGATGAGTTCCTGCATTCGGCGATCGCGAATCATAAAATTCGTCGCCGCCGTATCCTCATCCACCAATAAAACAGGCATTCTCCCCACTTCCAACGCCTCAATAATATTAGCAGCTTGCGACGTACTGCCACTCGCATTTTCAGTATAAAATTGTACAGTATCTCTACCTTGTGGCAAGTGGTTAATAAAAGGTGAAATATCAACTCCCGCCACACTTCTGCCATCTTCCGCTCTAATTTTAACCGCCGCAGCATTAGCCACCACAAATTCCCGACCGTCTCCCGGAATTCGGTTGTAAACTCCCAACTCGATCGCCCTGAGTAAAGTAGATTTACCGTGATAGCCACCGCCAACAATCAAAGTAATGCCAGCGGAAATACCCATACCGGAAATCAAACCGCGATTCGGACAATTAAACTCAACTTTTAACGACGGCGGCGACTGAAAAGCCACAGCATTATTTAACAAAGGACTGTTGTCAACACCACTGCGGCGGGGTAAAATAGAACCGTCAGCAACAAACGCAACTAATCCGTTTTGAGCTAACTGTTCCCGCAGCCAGTCAGCATCTTCTACAGTTTCAACGTGACGGCGACATTCAGCACCATTTAAGTTAGCATACTTCAGAGATTTACTGACAATTTCCGGGATATCTTCGCACAGCATTTCAGCAGCTTGTCGCCCTAAGATACTGCGTCCGCCCGCAGGAAGTCCGACGGCAAATCGCAGTTCAACTCCTCCTAAATTTTCAAGATTCGATGTATTTGAGGAAATGATAAATGCGGAAGTTCGCTCTAAAACTTCTTGTCCGAAGCGAGTCACTGCAATCATACCGCTTTTCCCCGTGCCGCGTTTGCTGCTGATGCTGTGTGCGGCTTTGTAAAACTGGCGAGTTAGGTAATCTCGCAAGGCTATTTCTCGACTGCGAGAGTTGAAAAGTTCGCGGGGAATTTGAGCAATTTTGGGGGGAACTCTGACTCTAAATTTACTGGGAGAAGCAAAGGGATCTCCCTGCACGTAATCAATAATTAATGTGAATTCTGAAAAGTCGTAACTACCTTGAATGTCTTTGTAGGCTTTGTAGCCTCGATTGTCTAGTTGCAGTAAATGCCGTTGCAGGCTTTCTTTGTTAGTCATTGGTTATTAGTCATTAGTCATTAGTTATTAGTCATTAGTTGGCAGTTGGCAGTTGGCAGTAGTCAGTTGGCTGTTGGCAGTATCAATAACAGTCATCATGCCCAATGCCCGATGCCCGATGCCCCATCCCCAATGCCCAATTCCCCATGCTCAATTCCCAATTACCAATTATTGAATTTCCAGTAATTTAGCCGTAGCATTAACAACAATTTGAGCAGAACCGGCGAAAAAAGGTCGATCGATAGTTGCTAATGTATCGCTAGATTGGTGATAGTGGGGCGATCGCAAATTTGCAGTATCCGTCACCAACACAGCACCAATTCCTTTATACCAGAAAGGGGCGTGGTCGCTCCGCAAAACATCGGGAGTCAGCAACCCTTTCAGGGGAACCGGCAGCGCCACCACCGGCGGCAAATCGGCTTTTGCCGACTCCGCAAAACTTTTCAAAAGCAGCGGATGTTCCGCATCTCCAATCACAGCGATAAACTCGCCTTTGTCGGGAGATTTTACCCCCGATGCTTCTAGAAAAGGTTGCGCTGTCAATCCTTCGGGATATTGCTGGCATCCGGGCGTGCGGCAGGCATAACCTACCATATCCAGGACGATCGCACCCTGCAAATTTTTTAACCGCGCGTCGCTACCGGTGAATGCTAAACTGCCTAAAAGTCCGATTTCTTCCCTGTCGAAAAAAGCTACTTGCAGTGTCCGAGGTGTGGCACTAGAACCCAGCAATCTTGCTACTTCTAAAACTACAGCAACTCCCGTCGCATTGTCGTCAGCACCTGGGGAGTTTGGTACAGTATCGTAGTGGGCTGCCACTAAAATTGCACCGGCGTTTGAGTCACTACCTTTTCTCTCGGCGAAGACGTTGATTCCGCGATCGAACGACTGCAAATCCGGGGAAAATCCTAATGTTTGCAGTTGTTTGGAAATGTAGTCTCTAGTAAAAGAGCGAGATCGTTCTCCGTCACGTTCTCCTGCTAAAGTTTCGACGTGTTTCCACAACAAAGACGGGTCAATTTGGGGCCCGCCGGCCGCATTTTTTGCAGCAGGAAGCGGTAAGGGAGAAGGGTTTTGAGAAGTGTGGATATTGCGATCGATCGAAACTTCGGGTACAGCCGACAACCGCTGCCACGAGTCAGAACGCCAACCCACAGCCGCCACCGCAACCAGAATAAATAGCGCTATCCAAATCAATTGTTTCATCAGTAAGTCTATTTGAGATTTTAGACAGGGCTTACGCACTCCTCACTCTCATCAACGGTTTTTTTTAGCAGGAGGGAGGGTTGCAACGAAGTCTTTTCGTACAACCCGATTTATCTGTCTATGACTGTTAGATTTTAGATTTTATCTTGATACCCGACTTCAAAATCAACCTGTTTCCAAAAATGAAACTCAAAAATCTTAATATTAGCTGCGGCAGAGGCAGCTTTGTGTGTTTTTTTTACCTAAGCAACCAGGTAAAAATCTTTGAATGTCGCCGTCAAATGGGTTTTGCTTATTCGAGTATTCGACGGCGATATTCACCTTACTAATTTACCTTTAACATTCACAACTAAAAACTACTTTTTTTCCCACTCAATCTCCTTGTTCTCCAAGATCAAGCCACTGCTGCTGGGAAAAGCATAAGGAATAGTTCTTGCAGAAAATTCAACTATTTGAGTTGGTTGTTGAAACCACTCGGAATAACTCGGATTGAGTTGGTCGTACAGTGCTTTTAAAGCTTGGATTTCTGCCTCTAGCTGCGCTGCTGCTTGATTGATTCTGCGAGCTTGTGCTTGCAAGCGTTTTTCCCCGGTTTGAACGTGGTTTTCTACTTCTTGCCAGTGCTGTACGGCCAGCAATTTTTCTAGTTCACCTTGTTGGTAATTGAGTACAGCCTGTTTTTGTTGCAGTTGCTTTTCAATAATTTTAGTCTCTCGGTCAATCTCCTGGATTTGCTGCAACCACTGCTCCCCAAAAGCAGCAGTTTGCTGGTGGAACTCGGCAATGGCTTCAGGAGTATTATTCTTCGGAAAACTGACTGCCACTCGGCACTCTGAGCGCTGTAAGCCAAGTTTTTCCCGCGCCTCTTGCAGGGTGGCAACTTCTGCTTGCAGCGCGCGGACTTCTTTTTGGAGTTCTGGGATGGTCTGACTCATGGGTTCAATTAGTGGACCTCTGCATCGATTTTAAGCTAATTGTTTATTTTTATAACAAATCCCGGTCGCCTTCTTGCGGGAATTATCTAATTTTAGCGCGCTCCCACCCGGTGTCTAGGCATAATGGCGCATAATTTGTGGCACAATGGCTGATGCCGCAGTTTAAATTAAGATTAAAATTATAATTACTGGCGAACATAAAATCTGAATGGGTGGGCATTTAATTTAAAAAATCAACATAAATTAAGGTGCGATAGTTTTTTTATCACTTCTGAAACTATGCTTATTTATTTGACATTTTTTACCCAATCAAGAATCTATTTAAAATTACGCAGCGGAGCAAATGAAAATCATCTATAGATTAATATTGGGATATTTAACTGCTGCTATTTTTAGTGGGGAAGGCTGCATCAACGCAAAAAAAATGGTGGCAACTGTAGGGGAGGGAGACGGCAATCGGGCTGTAGAGACAATTTTGGTAGCGCCTCAGAAACTTAGCTATTTGCGATCGGCATCTCGCCCTCCTGCGCCTGCAAGCACCAACTTATTTTTGGATAAATTATCCCACCTAGAGTCAGTAAATTTACCGAGCGAAAATTTTATACAATCTGAGGAAGTTACTGGAAAAGAGCGTACTTTTAGATTAAAAATAATCGGTGCTTATCTGGCTTTTATTTCTGTAGTAATCTCCTTATCGATCGGAACGAATACAGTAAATATTTTATCCCAGGCGATCGCATTAATCAAAGCGAAGTCTGAAACCGGGAATGACAAGCTACCAGAAGCCGAAACAGTGTTGCATCCAAAAGAAGAGGATATTTGGAATACTATTGCCAACATGACCCAAGATTTGCAGCAAACTGCCGAATATGCCCTCGATATTTGCGAGGAAATGAACGTCTCGATAATTGCCACCACCCCGGGCGGTCATATCCTGTCGTTAAACCAAGCTACCTGTCAACTTTTAGGATACTCTCAAAAAGAGTTGTTAGGCAAACCAGTAGCGGAACTTTTTCAGATAACTGAATCACCTGAACCAGGGTTAGAATTAGCCAATTTAACAGCCGAAAGTTCTGTCCGCAGCGTCGAAAAAGTCTACCTTTCCAAACAGGGAAAAAAAATAATTGTACAGCTTTCTATTTCAACTATTCGCGACAGCAAAGGCGAGGTCAGTGGCAAGTTGTACGTATCACAAGATATTACGTACAGCAAGCGGGCTGAAAGAAATTTGCGGCGCAGTGAAAAAAAGTTTCGGCAACTGATAGAAACTGTTAATGCTGCTGCATTAATATATCACCGCAGACAGTTGCGCTATGTCAATTCTCACACCGAAGCTGTGACTGGATATACTCGCGAAGAATTGCTAGGGTTGGATTTATACGATTTAATTCATCCAGATTTTCGAGAAACAGTTAAAAAATGGGGCAAATCCAGCCAGCCGCGCTCAAGCGCAGGCTCAAGATATGAAGTGAGAATTCTCACGAAAACCGGAGAAACACGCTGGATAGAAGCAACTGTACATCTTATAAAATTTGAGAGAAAAGGGTCAATATTAGTCACAGCGTTTGATATCAGCGATCGCAAATTAGCAGAGTTAGAATTAGAAACATCTCTTTCGTTGCTTCAAGCAACCATTGAATCTACTGCTGACGGCATTCTCGCGGTTGACGGCGGAGGAAAAGTTCTCAGCTTTAACCGCAAGTTTGCCGAAATGTGGCAGTTGCCGGATTTCCTGCTCGATTCGAGAGATAACAACCAATTTTTGGGGTTCGGAATCAACCAGTTAAAATACCCGGAAATATTTATCAACCGCGCTAAAGAATTGTCGGATTCCCCCGCAGCAGAAAGTGTCGATCTCATCGAGTTTAAAGATGGCAGAATTTTGGAACGCTACTCCATACCCCAGCGCACGGGAGGCAAAATTACTGGTCGAGTATTCAGCTTTCGAGATGTAACCGAACGCCTGCAATCCGAAGAAAAACTCCGCAAAAGCGAAGAACGCTTTCACCTGCTGACGCGGGCGACAAATGATGCGGTATGGGATTTTGACCTATTAAAAAATGAGTATTGGTTGAGCCAAGAGTTTGAAAAACTTTTTGGATACAAACTCAACGAAACTCAGACGATAGAATTAGAATCATGGTGGCTAAATATTCATCCAGAAGAACGGGAAAGAGTCAAGTCAAGCTTCAACGAAACAATGAATTCACACGCTCAATGTTGGTCGGAGGAATACAGCTTTCGCCATGCAGACGGGGGATATGTTTTTGTACTAGATCGCGGACACATCATCCGCAATGCAAGCGGCAAAGCAGTGCGGGCGCTCGGCACAATGATGGACATTACTCAGCGCAAGCAAGCTGAAGAAATTATTCGCTATCAAGCTGTTTACGACCAACTCACAGGTTTACCGAACCGGATTCTTTTTAACGAGCGGCTGCTGGTGTCATTAAAACAAGCTAAAAAAACCAAAAAAATGCTAGCGGTGATGTTTTTAGACTTGGACAGATTCAAAAAGATTAATGATACACTAGGTCACGCTGCGGGCGATCGCCTGTTAGAAGGTTTTGCCGGACGCATCACCGATACTTTGCGATCGACTGATACGGTGGCCCGCTGGGGAGGCGACGAATTTACCGTACTGCTTCCCGAGATCAATTGCTTAGAAGATGCAGTTAAAACAGCTCAAAGAATACTCGATAATTTAAAGCCAGCATTTCAACTAGAAGGACAGCCGTTTCATGTTAGCAGCAGCATCGGCATTGCCCTTTATCCAAACGACGGCGAAGATGCGGGTGCTTTAGTCAAAAATGCCGATGCCGCCTTGTACCGTGCTAAAGAAATGGGAAGAAACAATTATCAGTTATATACTTCAACAATTAATCCCCGAAGCAGCCAGTTGCTGACAGTAGAAAACAGGCTGCACGAGGATATAGAACAAGGAAAATTTGATTTTTTCCACCAGCCAAAAGTCAACATAACTACTTGGAAAAGCCCCGGTATGGAAGCCCTGCTGCGCTCGCATTCTCCAGAATTAGGTTTAGTTGCTCCCGCTACATTTATTCCCATCCCCGAAGAGAAGGGACTAATTGTACCTATTAGCCAAGGGGTGCTAGAAACTGCCTGCACTCAGAATCAAGCTTGGCAGGATGCTTGGCAACCAGATTTGGGGATAGCCGCCAACTTTCCGGCCAGGCAGTTCCAGCAATTTAATTTATACCAAATCGGGGTTAGCTACCCCCTCTATCAGGGGAGAAAAAAACTCCCAGCGATCTCGTTATTTTTCCCCCAGCACGATTGTCAGCTTCCCCCGATCGTCGCGCGCATACATAGTGCAGCACAATAGCATCATTGTGCTGCACTTTCGCCAAAATTGTCTAAAATACTCGACCGTGGAGAGCCGCTTAAATAAACAACATTAACTTCTTAACCTCAAATGGCTAAACGCATATCAACCTCTATAGCAGAAGGAATCTATGACATACTGCAAAAGTGGGCAAATGAGCAAAGCCGTTCAATCACCGGCTTGTCAGCATTCATTTTG
This sequence comes from Microcoleus sp. F10-B2, assembly GCF_036704965.1. Lineage (NCBI taxonomy): Bacteria > Bacillati > Cyanobacteriota > Cyanophyceae > Oscillatoriales > Microcoleaceae > Microcoleus > Microcoleus sp. F10-B2. The sequence continues at coordinate 44,667 of NZ_JAUBTB010000023.1, forward strand.
GAACAAGCTGTCAGAGAACTCCAAAAACAAATACCAAAATAGTCCCCGCCATCTGATGATAAACCAAATCAAATTTGAGCCAGGTTAGCAATGAAATTTATCGGCATAGACTTAGGTTGGAGCTCAGGAGCAAGCGGCTTGTGCTGCTTAAATTGGGAAAACAATCAATTACAATTAATAGATTGCGATCGCAAACAATCTCCTAACGACATTCTCACCTGGATCGACACCCAAGTCTCCCCAACCGAACCAGCCATCATCGCCGTAGACGCGCCCACAATCATCGCCAATCTAACAGGAATGCGCCTCGCCGACAAACTCACGCACAAACACTTCGCGCGCTACCACGCAGGCTGCTATCCCGCCAACCTTTCCCGCCCCTTCGCCCAACAAACCGTAGAATTCGGCCTTTGTTTAGAAGCCAGAGGATTTGTCCACGCACCAATAATGGAAGCTCAAAAACTAGGCAGATATCAAATAGAAGTCTATCCCCATCCAGCCACAATAAACTTATTTAAATTAGACAAAATCATCAAATACAAAAAAGGAAAACTGGCAGAACGTCAACTAGAATTGATGAAACTCTGCCAGTATATTGTAGATATTTTACCGAGCCTTGAACCCTCTCTAAATCTGTCTTGTGGCACAGGCATCTTGCCTGTGAGCTGTGGCACAGGCATCTTGCCTGTGAGCGGTTCAAAACTCCCCGAAATCCCCACCAGTATTGCCACCCTCAAAGCCTTAGAAGACCAGCTAGATGCCTTGCTGTGCGCTTATATAGGTGCTCACTGGTGGTACTGGGGAATAGAGAAGAATTTGGTATTGGGCGATCGCACAAACGGCTACATAGTCATTCCCCAACCTCGATAAGGAGAGTGGGAAAGGGGGAGAATTAGGAAAATATTCCTTTATTCTCCTGACTCCTGACTCCTGACTCCTAACTAATGACTAATGACTAATGACTAAGCTGTTCTACATTTAAATTGTCTGTTAAAAAACAATTCCCCGTCTTGTGGGGTGGGCGTCCCGCCCGCAGAGAACATACAATTTAAATGCGCGACAGCTTACTGACTAATGACTACTGACTAATGTGCCCAGAGAATCACGCCAGCTTCATAAGGACTGCTGAGATTGTCGTGCTTCGGCAAAACCCGCAACGACAAACCTTGCAAGCCGCTAGAAGTATAAGTAATGTCAGCCGTATAAAGGCTAGCATTCTGAGAATCTTCTCCCAAATACTCCATTACCACCGGCACGCCACCGACAATATCTCCGTTAGCATCAACCGAACCTTGATAAAGTTCAACTTGCACGTCCGCAGGCGTTAATCCCATCAGATTAATGCGAGATTTAACAGCGATCGACTGATGGACCTTAACTTCCTTATCCTCGGAAATATCAACAGCCTCAATCTTAATATCCTTCCACTTCGCGAGAACGTGCTTCTTCCAATGAGACAACTCCTTGGCGGGAGCGCAATTATCCGAAGTCATGGTGTGGAAGCGATCGCTCACCGGGAAATAAGCCCGCCGCGCGTAATCCTTCACCATCCGAGCCGTATTGAAGAAAGGACAGTTCAAGCGAATCGAATCCTTCATTTTCTCCGTCCAACCGCGGGGAATGCCATCAGCATCCCGGTTGTAAAACAGCGGTACAACTTCCTTTTCCATCAAGTCGTACAAAGCATTCGCCTCGACCTCATCCTGATACTTAGTATCTTCGTAAAACTCCCCATGTCCGATCGGCCAACCGGTACGAACATAATCAGCCTCATCCCACCAGCCGTCGAGGATGCTGAGATTAGGCAAACCGTTCATCGAAGCCTTCATCCCCGAAGTACCCGAAGCCTCCCGGGGGCGGCGCGGCGTATTCAGCCACACATCGCAGCCCGACACCATCATCCGAGCGACGTTAATGTCGTAGTTCGGCAAAAACACCATTGAGCTCATCGTTTCGTGTTCGCGGATGAAGTGAACGATATCCCGAATCAATTCCTTACCCGGAATATCCATCGGGTGAGCCTTCCCAGCAATCACAAACTGCACGGGGCGGTTTTTGTCCCGCATGATCCGCATAATTCGATCGACATCGCGCAAAAACAGCGTCGCCCGCTTGTAAGTAGCAAAGCGGCGGGCAAACCCGATCGTCAGCACCTTCGGATCGAGAGCCTCCCGCGCGTGTTCGATTTCCGTTTGGGCCGCACCGCGCTCGCGCAAAGTCTTTTGCAGCCACTCCCGTGCGAACACCACCAACTCCGATCTGCAGCGTTCGTGATTGCGCCACAGTTCCTCATCAGGAATCGATGACATCCGATCCCAGAGACGATCGTCCTTGCGAGTCATTTCCCACTCCGGGCCGAGGTATCGATCGTACAATTCCTGAGTAGACTTCGCCACACAACTGCGAGCGTGTACCCCGTTGGTAATCGAAGTAATCGGTACTTCTTCCTGCGGCAAACCCGGCCACAAACCTTGAAACATCGGGCGCGACACCACGCCGTGCAAAGCCGCCACCCCGTTGACAAAACTCGACATTTTAATTGCCAAAATTGCCATATTCAGAGGTGCGGACAAATCGCCAGTGTTCTCCCGGCCCAATCCTAAAAACTCATCTTGCGACAAGCCAAATATCTTGGGATAGTGACTCAGATAGTGCATCACCATATCCGGCTCGAACAAGTCAAATCCAGCAGGTACCGGCGTGTGAGTCGTAAACATACTGCTCGAAACCACCACCTGTTCCGCTTCTACGAAACTCAGGTGATATTCCTCCATCAGCATCCGTATGCGTTCCAAAGCCATGAAAGCCGCGTGACCTTCATTCATGTGGTAAGCAGTGACAGTCAAGCCTAATGCCTTGAGCATTTTCACGCCGCCGATGCCCAACATGATCTCTTGGTGCATCCGCAGAGTTTTATCACCGCCATACAGTTGGTCGGTAATATCTTGGTCGTAGCGGCTGTTAGGTTCAATATTTGTATCCATCAGGTACAAAGGAACCGTTCCCACTTGTACCCGCCAAATCCGGGCATACACCTTGCGGCCGGGATAGTCCACCTCAATCCGCAATTCCGAACCGTCGGGATTGCGTTCTGGGTGCAGCGGCATATTGTAGAAATCATTGAGCGGATAGCGTTCTTGCTGCCAGCCGTCGGCGTTGAGATACTGCGAAAAATAACCTTCTTGGTATAGCAGGCCGACACCGACTAAGGGCAAGCCCAAATCACTAGCTGATTTGAGGTGGTCGCCTGCGAGTACGCCCAAACCGCCCGAATAGATCGGTAGGGCTTTAACTAAGCCAAATTCCATCGAAAAGTAAGCGTAGCATTCTTGCTGCTCGGTGCCGCGCTGTTTGCGGTACCAGGCGCGATTTTTGAGATAATCGTCTAACTGCTGGGCTGCTCGGTTCATTTGGGCAATGAAGCCTTCGTCTTCTGCCATTTCTTGCAGTCGCTCTTGAGATATGGTTCCGAGCATCAGCACCGGGTTTTGGTTGCTGGAGTCCCACAGGTCTCGATCGAGGCGGCGGAAGAGGTCTTTGGTATCGACGTTCCAATCCCAGTGCAGGTTGTAGGCAAGTTTGCGCAGGGGTTCGAGAATTGCTGGTAGCGAGGGCGAAACGTTAAATGTGCGAATTGGCTGCATAGACAAAGCATTTATATGAGGGTAGCGATATTTTCCTCTGTCTTTAGCCGCAAGTCGGTTATTCTGCACACTATTTTAAGTTTTAACAAGCGGGGGCGAGCGCTCCTCAAGTCGATCGACTATCCGTAAAGACACAGCAGTACCGTGTCCCCAGCACAGGTACGCTTTTAACTGCGGTCGCCCTCTGCAAATGCCGATCGCCCCTAAAACGGCTTTTCGCACTTCCAGATGAGATGTCTCAATGCCTGTGAGCTATGGAAACGAATATAACCCAGTCCTGGACGCATCCGGGCCTAGAAACCTGGTTTTTTATCGAATTTACGGTCTACAACCCGTCTTTTCGTAAAAAAAACCCGGTTTCTCAACAATCGTGCGTCCAGGATTATAACCGTGGCTATCAACAAGCTTTGAATAATTTTGGCATCACGCAACTGCTGTCGGGTATCGGCAGCTACGTCTGATGGGGACTTTGAGGCCGATCGCGCGCGCATGACTGGGCCAGAGATTGAAAGCTTTGCGGTGTTTCTGATTCTGCGCGTCGGGGCGAATCTGAAAGGAAGTACGATCGCCCGCTACCTGAACTCTCTCAGAAAAGCAAATTCTCCGACGATCGCCGATCGCCCCGCGATCGAACTCAACTCTAATTCGATCTCGAAAACACCTGAAAAGTCAAAGCAGGGCGATCGCAATTCTTGGGCGATCGTCCGAATTTTACCGAATGCTGAGCACTATACAATTGCGCGTTTTGTCAACCGCCAAGATGCGGACGATCGGCGGAGGGCTTTGTGTCGGTTTATTCCGGGGGGTGTGTTTGAAGTTGTGTGCGATCGGCTCTTTAAAGATACCAGGATAGGACTTACGCGCCGCTAGTCAGAAACCGGGTTTTTTACGAAAATCTTTCGTTGTAGTCCACAGATTAAGTAAAAAACCCGGTTTCTTGGGTATTGACGATCGACCCGCGCCGACTTTATTTAGACTGTTGAGAAGCTTCGGGACTTACAATTAACAATTGATCGCCGGATTGACTTTGTTGAATAGCCATCACTGGCGGTCGAACTTTCGGGTCTTTTTGCTGTTCTTTTGTTAAAGCCGGAAACAGATAAATCCAGTTTCCTCTCTCCAAAAGCAACCGCCAAATTCTAGGTTCTTTGGGATTATTGATATCAGTATAATCTCTTTTGCTCAAATCAGCAAATAAACCTGCATCGCCGATCGCCTTAAATCCTTTGGGGTCTAGTCGGAGTGTTGGATCGTCGAGTTTTCTGCCTAAAGCAATGTTGTCTTGCTTGGCGATTAAGGCAACGGCGGGTAAAGACGAATTTTCCCCGGCATCGCGTCGGGCATCGGCAATACCTTGGTGGTATGCTGACCAAAACAACACTAGCAATACCCAACCGACGATGATAATTTCGTCAACGAGCGATCGCAATAATTTGATTGAGTTATATCTATTGATATTAAATCGCTGCCAAGATTTCAGGAAGCGATGAAGCAACCCTAATCTTCTTCTGCGAGCAGAGAAACGCCAACGTCTAGCTCTGCGATTAATTTTAGCAGCAACTGTCTTGTTTATACTATTAACCAGCCACAAACTGAGGTAAATCGCCAGGGCTGTCAGCAGAAGGGCGATCGCACTTTTGACGATTGTCTGGCCATCACCTAAAAACACCTGAAGCGGTACTAGGAAAAACGATTCCACTGGTAAATCGAGGGTAATTACATTTAGCTGAAAGCAGGAAAAATAAGACCAGCGATAAATCCAGCCGGTGAAAAACAGGGCGGCACCAAGCAAGCCAACAACACTGGCAAAGTTGCCTAAAATATTCGATTCGGGAGTAGGTTGGGGAGAAGCGGTCACGGAATCACCTTCAAGGGATGTGGAGTACAATTTTAGGACAGTAGCACGGGTAACGCTTATCCTTGAAGGGGGTCTAGGGGACGATGAAACGCAGAACACTTTCTTTTCTAGTTGTAGCACTTTTTACGGTAACAGCGGGTATGGCTGCACAAGTTAATGCGGCCAGTCAGGAAGTCCAGAAACAGAATTTGCCATCCGTACAAGCACAGGCTAACGCTAGTCAGCCGATACCCGTAGCGTTGCCGACGCAAGCGGAAATTGTGATGAAAGGGGGCGGAAAAAGAGACGGTCGAGTTGTGCAGATTGACGAGAAAGTGCAACAATTATGGATACAGCTAGGACAAGAAAAGCGATCGATCCCGTTGGGTCAAATTGATAAAATCGTGTTTTCCAAAAGTGCGGTAGTTTATCGCAGTAATGGGGTGCAACTTATTCGGGGCGAGCTCCCGCCAGCCACTAGCACTCAAGCCAAATGGAATGGCATTCCCATAAGTGCTTTTGAGCTGAAAGATGCTGTTAAAGGTCAAGCTGTGGTGAAATTGGGGCCGCCTGTCGTGAATCGGGCGCAATTGCGGGGGATTTTGGGAGTATCGAAAGACCGGCAATTTTTCGTGGATGAAATGCAATTTGATGTGCAGAAAAAGACGATGACAATTGCAGCGACTCCGTATTGAGTCCGTCGGGAGGTCAGAAACCGGGTTTTTTTACGAAAATATTTCGTGCAGCGCGCAGATTCCGTAAAAAACCCGGTTTCTTTGGTCGGAGTGTGTAAACCCTGTAGAATTAAAATACAAACTCTCTTTACTAAAACCGATGGAAACCATCAATATCAAAGAAGAAGCCCGCAGCTTAATTGATAAGTTGCCTGAAAACTTTACCTGGTCTGACCTAATAGCCGCAATTTATCTCAGACAAAGGATGCAATCTCAACCAATTCACATTCAAGGCATCAAACCAGAAATTGAACCAGAAACTTTAGATAAAGTTGCAGAAGCTTCGCCTAAACGCAGCAGATTTGGGAGCGAACGAGGACTAATTACAACTTCTGATGAATTTGAGGAGCCACTGGAGTTGTTGCCATCGCCGCTGGTCGATCGCCTGCTTGAAAAAGCTAAGGAATTGACTAACTTACCAACCGAACTAGCTGGAATTATTGCCAGAATCGAGAAAGAACGGCATATCGATCGACCTCAGAATTTTTGGGAAGCGCTTCAAAAGTTTCGTCAAGAAAACAATTTAGAAGAAGAAGGAATTGAGCCTGAAGTTTTTGAGGGAGTCAGAGATTTATCACCAGGGCGCGAGGTTATTTTGTGAGTTTGCGATTTTTATTAGATACTAACGTACTTTCAGAACCGATTCGACCAATACCAAATCAAAATGTAGTGGAAATGTTAGAGCGGCACAAACAGGAAATTGCGACAGCAACTGTCGTATTTCATGAACTTCTTTTCGGGTGTAAACGACTTTCTGAATCAAAAAAACGTCGAAACCTAGAAAAGTATCTCAACGAGGTGGTTAAACCTCAAATTCCTATGCTGTCTTATGATGTTAATGCTGCCCTTTGGCACGGGACAGAAAGAGCGCGTTTAGCTAGTATTGGCAAGACACCTTCATTTGCAGATAGTCAAATTGCGGCAATTGCTAAAGTTAACGACTTGATACTTGTAACGAATAATGTGTCTGATTTTGCAGATTCTTTAGATTTAAAAATAGAAAATTGGTATGTCTAAATATCGCTGGATCATCGCACAAGCAATGGTGGAAGGGATACCGATATTGAGTAAAAATTCTGCGTTTGATGCCTATCCTATTAATCAAATTTGGTGAATTATAAAAATGATGAAACGATTTATCAGCAGTGTTTTGGTTTTGGGTGCGTGTCTGACTCCTCTGACTGTGCCGATGATGGTTCAGCCGAGTTGGGCGCAAAGTCAAGATTCACGAGATGAAGAAATAGAGACACTTATACAGCAAGCAGTACAACAGCAACAACAAGAAAACCACCGACAAGCGATCGAAACGTTTCAGCAAATTCTAGCCATTGCACGACAACTTCAAAACCCAGAAAATGAAGCATTGGCTCTTTTAGGACTAGGTATAAACTATGATAAGATTGGTCAGCCCCAGCCAGCATTAGAGTATTGTAACCAAGCACTTGTCATTTATCAAAAAGTGGGCAATCGTAGTTGGGAATCTATTACTTTGAATTATATTGGTAGAGTTTACGACAACATCTCTCAACCGCAAGAAGCATTAAAATACTATAACCAAGCTTTACCAATTATGCGTGAAGTTGGCGATCGCGTGTGGGAAGCTGCTAATTTGAATAATATTGCTTCAGTCTACAAAAGACTCTCTCAACCACAAGAAGCATTGAAATACTATAACCAAGCTTTACCAATTATGCAGGGACTGGGCAATCGCTCTGGAGAAGCTACTACTGTAAATAATATCGGTGCAGTTTACGAAAGCATTTCTCAACCACAAGAGGCATTGAAATACTATAACCAAGCTTTGCCACTTATGCGGGAAATCGGCGATCGATATGGTGTTGCTGGTATTTTGAATAATATCGGTGTAGTTTACGAAAGCATTTCTCAACCACAAGAGGCATTAAAATACTATAACCAAGCTTTACCAATTATGCAGGAAATCGGCAATCGCGCTGGAGAAGCTACTACTTTGAATAATATCGGTGCAGTTTACAAAAGCATTTCTCAACCACAAGAGGCATTGAAATACTATAACCAAGCTTTGCCAATTAGCCGGAAAGTTGGCGATCGTGCGGGGGAAGCTGCTAATTTGAATAATATTGGTTCAGTCTACCATCGCATTTCCCAACCCCAAGAGGCATTGACATACTATAACCAAGCTTTACCCATTATCCGGGAAGTGGGTGATCCCAGAGGAGAAGCTGCTACTTTGAATAATATTGGTTCAGTCTACGATAGCATTTCCCAACCCCAAGAGGCATTGACATACTTTAACCAAGCTTTGCCAATTATGCGTGAAGTGGGCAATCGAGCAGGCGTTGCTGCTACTTTGAATAATATTGGTTTGGTCTACGATAACATTTCCCAACCGCAAGAAGCATTGAAATACTATAACCAAGCTTTACCAATTATGCGTGAAGTTAGCAATTTAGCAGGCGTTGCTACTACTTTGAATAATATTGGTTCAGTCTACCACAGCATTTCTCAACCGCAAGAAGCATTGAAATACTATAACCAAGCTTTACTAATTACGCAGTCAGTGGGCTATCGCTCTGGGGAAGCTACTACTTTGACTAATATCGGTTCAGTCTACAACACCATTTCTCAACCACAAGAGGCATTGAAATACTTTAACCAAGCTTTACCAATTAGGCGGGAAGTAGGCGATCGCTCTGGGGAAGCTGCTACTTTGAGTAATATTGGTGTCGTTTACCGAGATACTAAGCAACCGACTCAATCCATCGAAAAATTGGAGCAATCCCTCAATATTACCCTAGAAATGCGGAGTGGTTTACAGCGAGAAAATCGTCAAAAGTTTTTAGAAGGTGAAAGAGGAAGCGCCGTTGCACTTGTTGATATCCTCATCGACCAAAACCAACCCGATCGCGCTTTTCAATGGGTCAACATCGCCACCACAGCCGATCTCGCCGACTACACCCGCCTCATCAACGCCAAAGTCGCAAACCCCGAAGCACAAAAAGCAATAGACGAGTGGAATCAAAAAAATCAACAACTGCAATACCTCCGCCGCCAACTCCAAGACAAATTCTCAGAAAATCTCTCCCGACAAATGCGCGACTTAGAAACACAAGTCAACCGCCAAGCAGAACAAATCTCCCGCAGTTTCCCAGAAGTCGCCGAACTATTTGAAACCACACCCAAAGACATCGCCCAACTGAAAGCAAGTATCGCAGCAGATACCGTAGTCATTCAACCCGTCTTGCTGACAAATATCAAAAATGTTCCCAATACGATCGCCCTATTTGTCTTGACAAAAGATAGTTTAAGTGTTAAAATAATTCCTATAAACCCCGCAGAATTCGACAAACTCCTCACTCAATACCGCGAACAACTGCAAAATACTGGCGACCCCAACGTCACCGTAACTGGCAGCAAACTCTACGACATCCTCATCCGGCCAGTAGAAGACCAAATCAAGGCATTCTCCCCCAAACAATTGAGCATCATCGCTACGGGAAAACTGCGCTACATCCCCTTTGAAACCCTGTATGACGAACAAACCGATGAATTCCTCATCCAGAAATATCCCGTCAACAATCTCACCCGCATTTCAACCAGGTCAATTCCCGCTTCCACATTACAAGGCGGCATCTTAGCATTAGGAAATCCCGTCCCCCGCAATCCGCAAAATCTACCCGGAAGCGAAGCCGAAGTTAAAAATATCGCTCAATTATTGCCCGGAAGTTCCGCCTATATCGGCAATGCCGCCACCCTCGATCAATTCAAAACCCAAGCCTCCCGATTTCCCTTTTTGCACCTAGCAACTCACGGCTGTTTCCAACAGGGAGGCTGTCAACAATTGGGCATGGAGGAAAATACACTGCTATTTGCTGACAGCCAATTCAATATTCGCGATGCCGCCTTATTAGGATTGCAAAACACCAGACTCCTCACCTTAAGCGCGTGTCAAACTGCTATGCAAGCCAATTCTAACGGTGAAGAAATATCGGGAGTTGCTTATGTATTTGAGCGTGCGGGTGCACAAGCTGTGATGGCGAGTTTGTGGAGTGTTGATGATTCAGCTACTAAAGATTTAATGGTTCAATTTTATCAAAATATCAATAAAGGGATGAGTAAAAATGAAGCTTTGCGGCAAGCTAAGTTGAGTCAAATCCAGCGGCATCCGTTTTATTGGTCGCCGTTTATTTTAATTGGCGATGCGCGGTAGGATGGGTAGTAGATTGTTGTCAACAACCAGGTCAAATCCGCAGTCCGGCGGGGATTAAAACTGATCCCCCCTAGCCCCCCTTAAGAAGGGGGGGACAAGAGCATTCAAAGTCCCCTTTCTTAAGGGATAAGAGCATTCAAAGTCCCCCTTCTTAAGGGGGATTTAGGGGGATCTAGACTTCGATATAAACGAGAGATACAGAATAAATACTGTTGTCCCCCGATCGCACATTTCCAGCTAAACTCTCCCCCACAAAGCCAACCCGCCACCTCTTCCCCTAGCCGCAATTATCCCATCTTCTACCAGAAAATATGCAAAAAATGCCTGCTTCCCCACACTCAAACTAAAAAATTCCGCCTCCCGCGCTTCTCCACCGCGAATAAATCCTTGATACACAGTTTTACCCAACAATTTCACCGTAATTCTGGTAAAATCAAAAGCTAAAATATTTTTATTAACCAAAAACTTAGTCGGCCCGGAAAGAGTTAGTACGATCGCCCCAACTTGCACCGAATTTTCCACCCTGCCGGTTTCGCTAGGCGCTTCCCCTTCAACAACAGGTTCCGCCAAATAAGCAATTTGAATTTTCGCAATCCACTCAGGGATATAACGTCCCGCACCCAAGACAATTCCCGCTTTTTGTCGAGTCTTTTTGGTGCCGGTGATAAAGCAGAGTTGCCAGTTGCCGATTAATTGCTCGAAGGAATAGCGAGTTTTAGTTTTTTTCGCGCTTTTCTCAGCTTCTAGGAGGGCGGCAACTACGGCGTTGGAAGATGGTTTAGAATTAGATTTAGCGGCTTGTTCGAGAATAGATATATTTTCCATTTAATATACAAACCAGTTTTATTGTTGGTAACAGAGATAATATTAGCTGATGTAGCGGAGAAAAACATGGTTGCGATCGCCCCCACAGACACAGAAATCATCGTCATCGGCAGCGGAATAGGCGGCTTGACTTGCGCTGCAATGCTCGCCCGCTATGGCTTTGACGTGATTGTCTGCGAAAGCCATTCGATCGCGGGCGGGGCCGCACACGGTTTTGAACGCGACGGATTTAGCTTCGACTCCGGGCCCTCCCTGTACTCAGGATTATCCTACAGCCCGTCGGCCAATCCCCTGCGGCAAGTTTTGGATGCGATCGGCGAAAAACTCCCCTGCATCACCTACGATACCTGGGGTTGCTGTTTGCCAGAAGGCGATTTCGACACATCCGTCGGTGCGAGTCAATTTGCCGAAGTGCTCGCACAACTGCGCGGCGCCGCAGCAGTCGCCGAATGGCGGCAACTCCAGCGCATCATGGAACCCTACGCCAAAGCTGCCACAGCCTTGCCCTCCCTGGCTTTGCGCTTCGATTTGGGCGCTGTTTTTACCCTCGGCAAATTTGCGCCGGCTTTCCTGCAAAGTGCTGGCGACGCGATCGCACTTGCAGGCCCTTTCAGCAAAATAATGGACAAAAATGTCAAAGATCCCTTTGTCCGAAATTGGCTGAATTTGTTGTGTTTCCTGCTGTCTGGACTTCCTGCAGACGGCACGATCGCAGCCGAAGTCGCTTTCATGTTCGCCGACTGGTATCGCCCCAATGCAGTTTTGGACTATCCGACCGGCGGTAGTGCAGCTTTGGTAAACGCCCTGGTACGCGGTTTAGAGCGCCACGGAGGGCAGTTGCTGCTAAATTCCCACGTTGCAGAAGTTTTGGTGGAAAACAACCGGGCTGCGGGCGTGCGGCTGCGTGCGGGCAAAATTATTCGATCGCACAAAGCCGTCGTCTCCAACGCTTCCGTTTGGGATACGCTGAAACTGTTACCTGAAACCTCAGTCCCCCAAAGGTTTCGGCAACAGCGACAGGCGACGCCCGAGTGCGACAGCTTCATGCACCTGCATCTGGGAATTGATGCAGCCGGAGTGCGATCGGACTTGGCTTGTCACTACATCTTCGTCAAAGACTGGGAAATGGGCGTTTCGGCCCCTCAGAACGTCGTTCTCGTCTCGATTCCCTCCCTCCTCGACCCCCACCTAGCGCCTCCGGGAAAGCACGTCATTCACGCATATACGCCCGGAAACGAGCCTTACGATTTGTGGCAAAAGCTCGTGAAGCGAAGCTATCCCGTAGGGAATCGCACCAGCGAAGAGTACAAGCTGCAAAAACAAGCGCGCGCCGAGGTAATGTGGGAAGCCTTAGAGAGAATTATCCCCGATATTCGATCGCGCTGCGAAGTCACCTTAGTCGGGACACCCCTCACCCACGAACGGTTTTTGCGCCGCCATCGCGGTTCCTACGGGCCCGGAATTCGGGCTGGTAGCGGCTTGTTTCCCGGACCGACAACACCTTTAGCGGGGCTGTTTTGCTGCGGAGATTCGACATTTCCGGGAATTGGTTTGCCGGCTGTTGCTGCTAGCGGGGCGATCGCAGCCAATACGATCGCACCTTTGTACAAACATTTGCAATTGATTCGGGAAGTTATTAGTTAGTTGTTATATCGATTCCGGTTGCACCGTCCGTGCTTGTTGACTAATGACTAATGACTAATGACTAATGATATCATTTCGGCGCAGCCGGAATTGATATTATTAGATATCTGCCATAATTCTTGTGGAACAGTTACCCTGCCTGTTCAAAACCTGCTTTTTAGGAGATGTCTATTAGTTATTTGTTATTTGTTAACGAAATTATGGAAGAGCTTTCCTAGGGAAGGACGGAAAGCAAGAGTAAACAATAATTTTATATAATTAGTAAAATGTGACCGATATCTGTCAGCATAGAAATAGATAGTTCGATCGCCCTGAGAATACCGTGCAACCCGTAGACTTTACAACTTTAACCGCAGCTTGCAGCGAACTGCGAGCCCAATGGCTGCCAGCGCGCTTAGAACAAGTCTACCAGCGCGATCGCTTCACCGTGTCCCTGGCCCTCCGCACCATGAAAGGGCGCGGCTGGATAGACCTTTCCTGGCATCCTGTGGCCGCCCGCATCTGCGTCGGCGACCCCCCGCCCCGCATTCCCGACACCTTCACCTTCAGCGAACAACTGCGGCACCAACTCAGCGGTTTAGCCTTAGTTTCCATCGCCCCCGTTGCATCCTGGGAAAGAGTCATCGACTTGCAATTCGCCAAACGCCCCGGAGAACCAGCCCTCTGGCACCTCTACGCCGAAATCATGGGCAAGTACAGCAACGTCATCCTCACTGCCCAAGACAACCTCGTTGTCACCTGCGCCCACCAAGTCAGCGCCAAACAGTCCACCGTCCGCCCCATCCAAACCGGGCAACCCTACGAAATGCCCCCGTCTTTGACCGATGCAGTGCCGAGTCTGAGCGAATCTCAAAACCGCTGGCAATCGCGAATTAGCCTGGTTCCTGGGCAATTAAAGGGCAATCTGTTGAAGAATTACCGAGGGATGAGTAAATCCTTAGTTTTGTCAATGATTCGATCGGCTTCCTTAGACCCCGAACAATCCACCGACAGCCTCAATCCCGACCAATGGCAGCAACTATTCCAGCGCTGGCTATACTGGCTGCAATGCCTAGAAAACTCGAAATTTCACCCGAGTTTTACCCCCGAAGGCTACACCGTCATCGATTGGCCCGCACCAGAAAATCACAATGTAGGGGCGATGCCCCCGTGTCCGCCCTCTGATTCTTCCATCTCTTCCGTTCAAGAAATACTTAACAGCTACTACACAGGGGAAATCAATCAAGAAGTATTCGCCCAACTGCGGCATCAGCTTACCCAAAAACTCAACAACGTCCTGGCAAAACTGCGCCTCAAAGCCAACACATTTAAAGAACGCTTGCAGCAATCGGCAGACGCCGACACCCACAAATCCCAAGCCGACTTGCTGATGGCAAACTTGCAGCATTGGGAACCGGGAATGAAATCAATTTCTCTCCCCGACTTTGAAACCGAAAAACCAGTTATCATTCCCCTAAACCCGGAAAAAAACGCCGTTCTAAACGCTCAAGCCCTCTACAAAAAACACCAAAAACTTAAAAGAGCTCGCATTGCAGTAGAACCTTTGTTAGCCGCCGTACAGGAAGAAATCGACTATTTAGAACAAGTTGAAGTCGCACTTTCGGTATTAGAAACCTACCGCAACACCCAAGATTTGCAAACCCTCGCTGAAATCCGCGAAGAACTGATCCAGCAAAAATATCTAGACGTACCAGATTACCGCAGTACCGACAAAAATGCTGCGATCGAATTTCACCGCTACCAAACCCCCAGCGGCTTTGAATTGTTAATCGGGCGCAACAACCGCCAAAACGACCAACTCACTTTTCGCACCGCCAACGACTACGACTTGTGGTTCCACACCCTAGAGATTCCCGGAAGTCACGCTTTGCTGCGTCTGAAACCCGGTACTGTGGCTGAAGAAACTGATTTGCAATTTGCGGCCGACATGACTGCTTACTACAGTCGCGCCCGCCACAGCGAACAAGTCCCCGTGGTTTATACAGAACCGAAATATGTATACAAGCCGAAAGGCGCGAAACCGGGTATGGTTGTATACAAGCAGGAGCGAATTGTCTGGGGCAGACCGCAGCAAGCTCCGGCTTGACTTATACAAAGTGAGTCAAGTGGTCGATCGGCAATCGAAACTTGTTTTTTAGGCAAAAGAATCGGTTTGGTAGCGATAAACCTACGCAGAAACCGGGTTTTTGAAGCCCGCTTTGATTATACAAAGTGACCGGGAGTGCGATCGTCCTAAAAATTAAAATGCGTCTGTAATGTAAAGTTTTATTACATAAAATTAAATTTTGTTGTTATAATACCCCTTAAGAGAGATGATATTTCTTTTAGAACCCTTTGCAAAGAAACGTGCAACTTGGGTTTCCTCACTGTGAGAAAAACACTGTGGGAACACAACGGATTTAACTATTTCTGCAGACCAGCTTTTGCTAAAGCTGGTCGTTTCTGTTTAAAAATTAAACCCAAGCCCCCACCGATTTTAGATTGGCGATTTTAGATTTTAGATTAAAACCGCCAATCTAAAATCTAAAATCTAAAATCTAAAATCTAAAATCTAAAATCTAAAATCCCCAAGGCCCGCTCCTAGAAAGTAAACGTCGTTCTGATCACCCCAATCACCAAATCAGAATTATCCTTATTGTGGTCGGGAGCAGTCAGCCAAATCACACCAGGAGTGACAGAAATATTGTCGCTCAACTTAAACTGATAGAAACCTTCCACGTGCAGCGAAGTATCCTTATCTTCCGGCAAAGTCCGATTAGTAGAACTCGTCACCCGCGGCTCCATACCTACCAGAATCCCCGCCACATTTCCTTCTTTCAACAAATCGGGAAAAGCCAAAGTAACTGCCCAGTTCCAGATTTTTTGGTCTCCCCGCTGTACAGAACCGGTAGGAGTAGCCAAGTTGGATAAAATGCGCTGGTTGGTGTAACCCGCCCAACCGCCAATGGCAAATCTCCGGTTCAACCGCCACGAAGCTTGCGCCCCGTAGGAATTGCTAGAAACTGGCAGATTGCTATCGCTGTCGAGCCCGAAGGAACCGAGACGCACCGGAAAATTAGAAGCATTGCTGCCGGTACCGGTAACAAAGTTGTAGGAATTAACGTAAGTTAAACCTAAAGCCATGTTGTCGTTCGGTTTGAAAGTCAACTGAGCCAAACCGCCGTAAGAACCGTTGAACAAACCGTTACCCCGCGTCGGGTTCGCGGCGTTGCCGGCCAAATATCCCAAACTCAGTTCGAGTTTTTCCCCAAACTGATGCCGCAGAGCGATGCCAGAACCGCCAGTCAAATAGTAAATCGGATTGCGAGTACCGAAGTTAGAAAGAGCACCGCTGCCGCCGTCTCCGTCAAAGTAAGGGTTGACTGTGTTGGTAAAATCGTCAGCCGCGCCGGCGTTGGCTTCTAGAATTACAGTAGTGCTTTTGCCTAGAGGGAATTGGTAAAGCAGCGCATCTAAACCTACAGTATTGCTAGCCTCGCCAAAAGGCCCGGCATTAAACCGCAATTCCCCTTCAGCGGTTTTCGTATTATTAGTAGAAAACGAACCCAGATTCAAAACTTGCAGTCGAGTTCTCAGCAAATCTTCTCCAGAAAAACTGGTGTCAAAATTGAGACGAACCCTGCTGCCAAAAGCCGTCGTTTTATCAGCTTTCTCGCCGTTAGCATCCTCTCCTCCGGCGATACCCGTCAAAGCAAATATTACTTCGCCGTTGAGTTTAGTTGTAGTTGAAAACTGATTTGCTTCTAATTCAGAGGCGCGCGCTTCCAAAACATCGACTCGGCCGCGCAAAGTTGCCAATTCCGCCGCAAATTCTTCTTGCAACCTTTGCACAGAAGCCAAATCTTCTCGCGTCGCCAGATTTCTCGAACCGCCTTGAATCAGTTCGCTAACTTTATCCAAACACGCATTTAAACCGGCAGCAAACTCGTAGCGAGTCATGGCGCGGTTGCCTCGGAAAGTGCCGTCAGGATAGCCAGCTATACAACCGTAGCGCTCTACTAGGGATTGCAAAGCTTGAAAAGCCCAATCGGTGGGTCGAACGTCGGAAAGTTGCGAAACAGAAGTTACTTGGCCGGCCGCATCTTCGCTGCTGCTGTCTTCTGCGCTGTATTGGTTGATTTGTTCTAAAACATTCGACTGTGCTTGAGGTTGGGCATTTGGATCGGTCGATTGGGAAATTTGCTCGGGTTGCGCGACCGGTTTTTCTGCGTTTAAATTAGCGGGTGCAACGGCGGGTTGCGTTTCGCTTAAGTTTACGGGCGCGACTGCGGGGATTTGCTCTGCGACAGGTTGTTGGGCACTTAAGTTTGCGGGCGCGACTGCGGATTTGGTTTCGCTTAAATCTGCTGCAACTTCGTTTTCAGGTGCTTTTGCCTGTTCGGCAACTGGGGCGATGGGCTCGTTAGCCAAGCCCTCGTAGAGGTTCGCAGTTTCTTTTTCAATAGTCTCAACAGTCAAGTTGCTGGCTAGTGGGGCTGGTTCGGCTGTAACCGCTGCCGTCTCAGACTTGGCAGCCTCGGTTGCAGCACCGGGTAACTGCAATTGATGAGCTTGACCTGTCGCGGCAATTTCTACAGGTTGCTCTGCTGCTAGCGCCGTCGAAGATACGACTAAAGTTGCTGCCAATACAGCGGGACTAACTAAAAGTCCCTTCCACAAAAATTTCGACATTTTTTCCTCACACCACAATTGAGCCGATCGCCCGTTCTGCAGACTTAGGCGCTCGCAAATCACCTTCAGTATTCCGCCTAATAGTATTTCTTGTCAACAATCGGGGGAATCACTGCCGAAGAGTACAGTTTTGCTGTGGCTGATTTGACAAAAACTCTGTTTATTCCCAAAATCCTTGGTTTGACTCACATCTTGCACCATTCTCAAGAACAGGCTTTTCGGCCTGTGAAGCGAGAAAATTCAATCTTTGTGGAACAGGCCGAAAAGCCTGTTCCTAAACAAGTAATTGAGAATGGTGCAACATCTCAGTTTGAAGATACCTACCTAGAAACCCGGTTGATGGCTTGAAGGTGCGTCAGCGATCCCTCGGTAAGATTAATATTGACAGAACTGGCGCTAACAAATCGTTCGATCGGCTACATAACAAGTGAAAAAACTCAAATACGCCCTCGTGCACGAATGGTTGACGCCCTTAGCTACTGGCGGTTCAGAACTCGTAGTGCAGGAAATTCTCAAATACGTAGACGAGGCAGATGTCTATGCCCTCATCGACTTTGAATCGGCCAATCCCGAAAGCTATCTTTTCAAAAGACAGATTGGCACAACATTTTTGCAGCACTTTCCCGCAGCCCGCAGCGGTGTCCAAAAATATTTGCCATTTCTGCCGATCGCGATCGAACAACTAGATCTGCGAGAATACGACATCATCCTCTCATCATCCCACGCTGTCGCCAAAGGCATCCTCACCAGTCCCCAGCAAATGCACGTCTGCTACTGCCACACGCCCATGCGCTACGCTTGGGACTTAACTTTTGACTATTTGCGCAGCAGCAAAGCCGGACGGGGCATCCCGGGCCTGCTGACGCGATATTTGTTGCACCGACTGCGGCAGTGGGACGTAATTTCCGCCAATCGCGTTGATTATTTCATCGCTAACTCTCAACACACTGCGCGCCGAATTTGGCGGTGCTACCGGCGGCGGGCCCAGGTGATTTATCCGCCGGTAAATATCGAGCGATTTTCCTTGATGCGGCAAAAACAAGATTTTTACGTCACAGTTTGCCGGTTGGTAAGTTACAAAAACGTAAGTGCGATCGTCCAAGCATTCAATCAACTCGGGCATACTCTAATTGTCATCGGTACCGGGCCAGAATTAGAAATGATTCGGCTTCTCGCCAAACCTAACGTGCAAGTGCTCGGCTGGCAGCCGGCCGAAATAGTTGAAAAGTATATGGCAGAGGCGAAAGCCTTTGTCTATGCAGCTTGCGAAGATTTTGGCATAGCTTTGGTAGAGGCTCAAGCTTGCGGAACGCCGGTAATTTCCTATGCAGCAGGGGGCGCTTTGGAGACAGTGCTCGACATTCGCCAACACCCAGAGACTGGGACAGGTTTATTTTTTTCCTCCCAAACCGCAGCAGCATTAGTCGAAGCTGTCGAGGAATTTGAGCAGTTGCAAGGCAAATTTGAGCCAGAAATCTCCAGGTTGCGCGCTCAAGAGTTTGCCCCCGAAGTCTTTGGGCAGCGCTATCTAGCTTTTGTGGAACGCTGCTATCAGGAATTTCAATCCCGCGATTTTACCAAGTCTGGGACTTGAAGGTGGCAGAGCCCGAGAGCCCGAGAGTCAGGAAGTCGGAAAATTTTTCTTCTGCCTTTTGCATAAGTGCCTTCAGAAGCCCTCTGCATAAGTGCCTTGTGCCCTCTTCCTTCTGCTTTGAGAAGCCCTGTTTCTGCTTCCTTCTGCCTTCAGAAGCCTTCAACTTCCGTTGCATTGTGCCTTTTGAAGCCTTCTGAATGCAGAAAATTGAGTATTGGAAACATAATTGAGAGAACAAAGCGTCTTGAGGCTTTATGATCAGGACTGTGTGTGGTGTGAAGTGAAGGAGTAAGATGACTGCCGACAGCCAACTAATCTCCGGCAAGGTAATTCGAGCGATCGCGAGACGCGGTTTTGGGCCTGTCCTGCAAGGAGATAGACGCATAAGTCGTTCTCTACAGAGCCTCGACGGAGAATTTTTCAAGCGGTTATTTGACATCCTGTTTTCCTTATCGGTTCTGATCCTGTTTGCTCCGGTTTACCTGCTTTTGGCTCTCTCGATTGCCTTAAGCTCGTCCGGGCCTATTTTTTACGTACAGGAGCGAGTAGGCAAAAACCGTAAAATGTTTTATTGCCTTAAATTCAGAACGATGGTGGAAAATGCGGACGATATATTGCTGGAAATCATGGAAAAATCTCCGCATTTGCGTCAAGAGTTTGAGGACAATTTCAAGCTGAAACAAGACCCTCGGATTACCTGGATTGGAAGATTTTTACGAATGACCAGTTTAGACGAGTTTCCCCAGTTTTGGAATGTTTTAAAAGGAGATATGAGCGTCGTCGGACCCAGACCTTTAGTTGAAGAAGAACTGCCGAGATACGGCAATCACATCAACAAAATTCTCACCATAAGACCTGGAATTACAGGCTTGTGGCAAGTGTCCGGTCGCAACGACATTCCCTATCCCCGCCGAGTCCAAATCGACCTCTATTACGCTAATGACAAAAACCTGTGGATGGATATGTGGATTGTTTTCAAAACAATTGGAGTTGTGATTTTTCCCAAAAATAACGGCGCATACTAATTTTTGTCCGCAGTCAGCAATCGGTAGTTAGTTTTGTTTGTTACTGACCACTGATGCTGACTACTGACAGCAAGCGGCAAACTATTACCAAAACGAAACAGTTCCTTGATGCCGCTTGAAGAATTGTGAGTTAACGTAGAGCTTGAGAGTACGACCGGCAGGCAACAACAGCCTCTGCCCGGAAATTCCGAAGTGAATTAACACAGCCTGTCAAAGGAAAATCAGATGACGCAACGCAAGCGAGCGCTAATAACAGGTATTACAGGTCAAGACGGCTCCTACTTGAGCGAATTACTGTTAGAGAAAGGATATGAAGTTCACGGCATTATCCGGCGCAGTTCTAGTTTCAATACCGATCGAATTGACCACATCTATGTCGATCCTCACAGCGAGGGGGCGCGCCTGTTTCTACACTACGGCGACTTGACAGACGGCACCACTCTCCGCCGCATCTTGGAAGAAGTTCAGCCGGTAGAAATTTATAACTTAGGCGCTCAATCTCACGTTCGAGTCAGTTTTGACTCGCCGGAATATACGGTTGACACAGTAGGAATGGGAGTATTGCGCCTGCTAGAAGCAATTCGGGACTATCAGCGCCGCACCCGCATAGAAGTGCGGTTCTATCAAGCAGGTTCTTCGGAAATGTTTGGTTTGGTGCAGGAAGTTCCGCAGAAGGAAACAACTCCTTTTTATCCCAGAAGTCCTTACGCCTGCGCCAAAGTTTACGGTCACTGGCAAACAGTAAATTATCGCGAATCTTACGGACTTTTTGCCTGCAACGGCATCTTGTTCAATCACGAATCTCCCCGCCGCGGCGAAACTTTTGTAACTCGCAAAATTACTCGCGCCGTGGCCAGAATAGTCGCAGGCAAGCAGAAAAAACTTTACTTGGGCAATCTCGATGCCAAGCGCGACTGGGGCTATGCTAAAGACTACGTGCGGGCGATGTGGCTGATGCTGCAACAAGA
This sequence comes from Microcoleus sp. F10-B2, assembly GCF_036704965.1. Classification (NCBI taxonomy): domain Bacteria; kingdom Bacillati; phylum Cyanobacteriota; class Cyanophyceae; order Oscillatoriales; family Microcoleaceae; genus Microcoleus; species Microcoleus sp. F10-B2. The sequence goes on from NZ_JAUBTB010000023.1 coordinate 65,798, forward strand.
CAAGCCTGACGATTATGTCATTGCTACTAACGAGACCCATTCCATTAAGGAATTTCTCGATTTGGCTTTTACTTACGTCAATTTAGATTGGCAAAAATATGTGGAGTTTGACGAACGCTACTTGCGTCCGGCAGAAGTCGAACTGTTAATAGGCGATTCGACTAAAGCCCGCCAGCAATTAAATTGGGAACCTTCTGTAACTTTTCAGGAGTTGGTACATTTAATGGTAGATGCTGACATGAAAGCTTTAGACCAACAAGGTCGGGGTTCGGGCAACGGATTTGATTGAGCCGCTAAACAAAGCGGTCACTGGGAACAGTTTGTAGGGGTAGTACCCCGTGTCTACCCCCATTGGCGAAAGGCTGCCTCGCGCCGGGGATTGCCCCTACACAGAGTTCACAACTGATGAGAAAATTGTTAAAGCTATTAGCCCGCGATGGCATTCAAAGAACCAGCTTAATTGCTCGCAAAATTTTAGGCTGTGCGGACTAAGAAAAACATTAACATGATAGTTGAGGACTCGCTACTCATAAATCTAACTTTCGGGTGTGCACGGAGCAAATTGTCCTTATCTACTGCAGCTAAAACAGATTTGCGGGCAACCTCATCCTGTAGCTGAAAGCTTTTTTTGCTAAAGCAACAATTTTAGAATTGAAATTGTCGATCGACCCTTATTCAAAATCCCGAGGCTAAAATTATGACAAGCTTGGATTTAAGCAGCAAACGCATTCTAGTCACGGGCGGCGCAGGTTTCTTGGGCCGTCAGGTAATCGACCAGTTAGTGAAAGCAGGGGCCGATGCTGATAAAATTTCGGTGACTCGATCGATCGACTGCGACCTCCGCGTCATGGAAAACTGCAAGCGCGCCGCCGACAAACAAGATATCATCATTCACCTCGCCGCGCACGTCGGTGGCATCGGTTTAAACCAACTCAAACCCGCTGAATTATTTTACGACAATTTGATGATGGGCGCGCAACTAATCCACGCCGCCTACGAAGCAGGAGTCGAAAAATTTGTCTGCGTCGGCACCATTTGCGCTTATCCCAACTTCACCCCAGTTCCTTTCAAAGAAGACGACCTGTGGAACGGATATCCAGAGGTAACTAACGCACCTTACGGAATTGCCAAAAAAGCCTTATTAGTGCAACTGCAATCCTACCGCCAGCAGTACGGATTCAACGGTATCTACTTGCTACCAGTCAATCTGTACGGCCCGGAAGATAACTTTGACCCAAAAAGTTCCCACGTCATCCCCGCATTAATTCGCAAAGTCTACGAAGCCCAAGAAAGGGGAGACAAAACACTGCCTGTTTGGGGCGATGGCAGCCCTAGCCGCGAGTTTTTGTATTCCACAGATGCCGCCCGGGGAATTGTGATGGCAACCCAAGATTACAGTGAATCTGACCCGGTTAATTTGGGAACGAATAGCGAAGTTAAAATTCGTGATTTAGTGGAAACTATTTGCGAATTGATGGGATTTAAGGGAGAAATTGTTTGGGAAACAGACAAACCGAACGGTCAGCCGCGCCGCTGTTTGGATACCCAAAGGGCTAAGGAAAAGTTTGGTTTTGTGGCGGAGGTGCAGTTTAAGGAAGGGTTGAAAAATACGATTGATTGGTATCGACAACACGCCGCGTAAGTGTGAAAAACCCGGTTTCTTGAAGAAACCGGGTTTTTTTAGGAATAATACTAAATGCGGGTTAGAAACCTCATTTATAATAGTCGGCGGTGGCAACCTATCTTACACAAACCAGTCCGCCTTCTGGCACTAATAACGGCAGTCGCATTCCGCTGTATTACGCAGAAATTAAAATCATCAAAGGAACTAATAATTACCATGTGATCCCTCGCACAAAACCTCGCCGAACAAATCAATGATTGGGATTTTATCGAGTTGTGGGTAGATCCGATTGTTTTCCCGCCTCGAATTCTGATGTTAGTGGGTGGCAAAAATAGTAAGTGTTGTATTTACGAGCCATCGGCGAATTATAAACCGCTGTTTTTAAGTTCAAGTTACGATCAGGCTCACTCGTGGCTAGTGGAAGATGAATATGAGCGAGTTGATGGTAGGCTTTTAGCCTCGGAAATAGTTTGAATCAATAAAATGAGGGCGATCGCACCTCGGTTCAGGAAGGGCGATCGCACTTGGGGATGAGGTTATGGTAAACTCAATCGCAAGTTTCTTGTCTAATGACTTGATAAGTGTCATTAACGACGAAAGGAAGCGATTAGAGATCAATTTGTTAATACTGAGAGAATAGGTAATCCATCAGATGTCCAATTATCTACAATATTATCCACCAACCATGTTTGCTCAAATCCTTGAAATATTTGGTCAACATCCTGTTCTTTTGTGAGATTTTGGATAAACTCAAAAATTTGTTGACTCCTTTTTTCTGCAACTATCTCTAGTTGATGGTTAGGTATAGATGCAGCAAACGTTAAAACAAGGATAGAGCGATTCCAAATAGATGCACCAAGTCGATTAGTCAAAAGGCGTAGTGTTCGCTTTTCGTCTGGACGAAAACGTGTTTCGTTAAGCCTAGTCACATAGATGGTTGCATAAATGTGAGCTAAATTAACTTTAGCCCGTACTAAAGATAGGTAGGCTTCATCACAGGCTTCGTCATCCTCAGCTAATCCAGGTGTATCGATAAGAGACACATCGCCTAGAGGAGTTTTGTAAGCATAATGCTCAACAATTTTTGTACAAGCTTCATACTCAGAAGTCTCAGCAATGTAACTACCAAACGCCGCATTGATAAAACTTGATTTGCCAACACCTGTCCGTCCCACTAGCAGAAATTTACGCATAGTTTACCAACGGAACAACCCACCTAAAAATCCTATTGCTGCACCAATTGCACCCCCGATACCAGCACCGACAGGCCCTGCTATAGAGCCAATTGTAGCCCCAACAGTTCCTCCCATCGCTGCAAGTCCTAGCACCTCAGAAGTCTTATTTGCGACTACTGCCGCCTGCCTCTCATTAAGCTCAATAGGTGTATATGTTGGGGCTGGCTCATAAATTTTTTCTATTATAACTTCTCTTTCCTTATCAGGTCGTTTGACTCGCTCTACAGTTGCCATGAAAAATGGTGCTGCACCTTTAGCAGAAATTCTTGCATATATCTGCGTATAAAGTTCACCTAACCATTTTTGTCCATCGGGAGTTCTCTCACTTTTGTTATCAACTGCAACTGACGGAACGTTATTTGCTATTCCAATGCCAGTGTATTTAGCGATCTCTTTCCGAATGAGTTCCGTCCTTTTCTCCAATGCAATCGGATAGTCTGAGGCATTTTTTGCCCCTGCAAAAGTAAATATAATAACAGCTTGTTCCCAAATTTTTGAATTGAAAGCCTCAGAAATCAGTTTGATTCCTCGTTTTTCGTCATTAGTAACTCTTGTTTCATCTAAACGGCTGACAAACCACATAGAGTCAACATGGCTGACATCGGAACGCATCCGTTCTAAATATTCATAATCATTTCCAACTTCCTCAAGATCATCGCACAAGCCAGGAGTATCAATTATAGTGAAATTAATCCCATTGAGTTCATTCTCATACTTTTTAATATCCATTGTACAAGGTTCATAGTCACCGACTACAGCAATTGTTTTACCCATCAAACTATTTACAGTGCTTGACTTTCCAACTCCTGTACGACCAACCAATAGAAAAGTGAATTTTTTGCCCTGCGTTACTTGCAGTTTTTCCTTCAGAGTTTCTAACCAATTTCTTGCTTGCTCTTCATCATTGCTATTGAATACAGACATAGCTTGATTCTCCTAGTTGATAAACGAAATAAACAACCTGGTATTCAATTGTTGCTATTAAATTACAGCCTTTAATTCCGTAAATATATCATATACAGAATTTTTCATTGTAGTCTATGATTAAATGTAATTTAATGTAATTAATGTTACACAATATCTATCGCAAAAAGTCACATTTTGTAAGAGATATCATAAAATGTCATAAAAAGTCTGATAAAATAAGCAAAACCACTACACCTACCCGACCAATGGACGTTCAAGAAGTCTTGAGATTTGCCGACGAAATGGTTTTCGCCAAAACAGGAGAACACTTGGACGATCTGCAAAAAGCCATCCTGCTGGGTGTATGGGAAGGTCAAAAATACTCTCAAATCGCAGAAACATCATATTGTAGCGAAGGTCACATCAGAAATATCGCCTCAAAATTATGGAAGCGTTTATCAAATGTCTTGGGTGAAGAAGTAACTCAATCAAATTTACGCTCGGCACTTGAGAGACGACAAGTATTCATCGTTTCACAAAACTTTGGTAAGGATTTTGTATTTTGTAACGTTAATGTTAGTACAGATAGCCAATCTCCCGAAATTCCAAAAACCCGATCGCCCTCCGCCCCCACCTCAGACACCTCTCAACCCCAAACCAGACTAGACTTAGCAGACGCACCTCACATTTCATCATTGTGCGATCGCACATCCGAACTCGCCACCCTCGAAAAATGGATCGTCCAAGAAAAGTGCACCCTCGCAACAATATCAGGACTCAGCGGTATCGGCAAAACCGCACTTTCCCTCCACCTCATCCAAAAAATTCAGCATAACTTTGAATACGTCATCTGGCGCAGTCTCCGCCACTCCCCACCCTTAGAAACTACCTTAAAAAATCTCCTAAAATTTATTTTAAATCAACCCGAAATCGAACTCCCTAGCAACATCCCCGATCGACTTTCCCTATTAATGGAATTTCTGCGAAAAAACCGCTGTCTCATTATCCTCGACGACGTGCAAACCATTCTCAGCAGCGGACAACTAGCAGGAAATTACCGCCCAGACTGTGAAAATTACAGCATCCTCTTCAGACAAATCGGAGAAACAACCCACAACAGTTGCTTAATCCTCAACAGTTGGGAACCTCCCAGAGAAATTACCGCATTAAAAGGTGAAAATTCACCAGTTCGCACCTTGCAACTCAAAGGCATAAATACAGCAGCAGCCGAAATTTTCCGACAAAAAACTTTACTCAATCCCGAAACCTGGGAAAACTTAATTAACACCTACCGAGGCAATCCATTGTGGTTAAAAATAGTCGCCACCACCATTCAAGAAATATTCCGAGGTAGGGTTGCAGAATTTTTGAAATATGATATGCTATTCTTAGGGGAAGAATTGGCAGCAACATTGCACCCGCAGATAAATCGTTTGTCAGAATTAGAAAAAAACCTCATCTGCCGCCTCAGCCGCGAAGCAAATTCAGTTTCAATAGAGCAATTGCTACAAGATGCCGATTTATCGCCCTCGGAGTTATTCAATGGGCTGCAATCTTTGGGGAGGCGATCGTTAGTGGAAATAGAAGAACAGGAGAATGAAATGCTATTCAGCGTTTGTCCTGTGGTGAGACAATATGTAATATCAAATCCAGTTAATTAGCCACGATATCTGTAGGGACACGGCATTGCCGTGTCCCCCATTTTGAGGACACGGCATTGCCGTGTCCCCCATTTTGAGTGTCCCCCATTTTGAGTGTCCCCCATTTTGAGTGTCCCCCATTTTGAGGACAACGCAATGCCGTGTCCCCCATTTTGAGGACACGGCAATGCCGTGTCCCTACCCGCAGCGATGATTTAATATGCAATATGAATACTGCTGAACCTTCATTAACTAAAACAGAATTAAGAAAATCCCTCCTCAACACGCGCAAATCCCTATCAGCACAAGAATGGAGACAAAAGAGTGATCGCATCTGCAACCGCCTGCAAAACTCCCCCCTATTCACCGAAGCAAAAACAATCCTCGCCTACTTCAGTTGTCGCCAAGAACCAGATTTAAGTCCCCTATTTATATCTTCTGTGGAGGAGGCATCCTTGCTGCTCAATTCTGGAGACAGGCAAGATGCCTGTCCCACAAATGCCATTCCCACCCCTAAAAAATGGGGATTTCCCCGCTGTGTCGGCAAAGAGCTATCCTGGCACATCTGGCAGCCCGGAGATGCTTTACATACTGGAGCTTATGGCATACTCGAACCCCTGCCGGATGCTCCTAAAATAGATTGCTCAGAAGTAGATTTAATTCTCGTACCCGCAGTAGGCTGCGATGTTGGCGGCTATCGCTTGGGCTACGGCGGCGGCTATTACGATCGAATGCTCAGTTTAGCTGAGTGGGAATCAAAAGTTACGATCGGCATTATCTTTGAATTTGCCTTACTCGCTCAACTACCAGTTGACTCCTGGGACAAACCGCTGCACGGAATTTGCACAGAAAGCGGTTGCAAAATTGCACAGCGAAAATCTTAAACGGGCATAAACAAATTAATTTTCCGCAATTATGCCTATATCCTCTTAATCTAGAATCTAGAATCTAAAATCTAAAATCTAAAATAGTATGGCCCAGCGCTACGTTCGAGTAAAAACAACACAAGGACACATCCATTACGGTTTACTGCAACTCAGCCACAGCGTTCAAGTATTTGATGCACCGCCCTGGTTAAAAGGACAACCAACCGATTTGGAACTTTTACCAGATACTTACCAAATTCTCGCCCCGTGCTCTCCCTCAAAAATTGTAGCCGTAGGCAAAAATTATGTCGATCACGCCGCCGAGATGGGAACCCCAGTACCGGAAGAACCCCTGCTGTTTTTCAAGCCTCCGAGTGCTGTCATCCCCGCAGGTGCAGCGATTCGCTATCCGCAGCAGTCGGAAAGGGTAGACTACGAGGGAGAATTAGCCCTGGTAATTGGCGAACATTGTACCAACTGCACTCCCGAACAAGCACACAGCAAAATTTGGGGCTATACTATCGCCAATGACGTAACAGCCAGAGATTTGCAAAAGCGGGACAACCAGTGGGCGAGGGCCAAAGGGTTCGATACATTTTGTCCCTTGGGGCCTTGGATTGTCCGCGAATTGAGTCCGGCTGCACAATTGCAGACTTTTGTCAATGAGAGCGAGCGACCGGTACAGTCATCCCAGATCGATCGCATGGTATTTTCGCCCGACTTTCTCGTCTCCTACATCAGTCAAGTAATGACCCTAATTCCCGGCGATGTGATACTGACTGGAACGCCGCAAGGAGTAGGGCCGCTACAAATAGGCGATCGAGTCCGCATCGAAATTGAAGGCATCGGCAGTCTTGAAAATACAGTAGTTATTGGTTATTAGTTATTGGTTATTAGTTATTGGTTATTAGTTATTGGGCATTGGGCATTGGGCATTAGAACCAACAAATAATAACCAACTAACAACTGCCAACTCCCACCTGTCAACTCCCAACTGTCAACTGTCAACTGCCAACTGCCAACAGTCAACTAACTAACGAACCTGCATATAAACAGCATCCGAAAGCGGAGGAATCTCTGCATAGCGTCCCAAAAGCGACTGCACGACTGCATAGACAAATGCAGCAAAAGCGCCCAAAAACACCATGTTATACAGAGTTTCCGCAATAAATGCGACTTGGAGGCCGTTAGAAAAAATCGGCAAAACCAGACCGCACAGCATCAAAACAATGTCTAAAAGAATCGCCTGCATCGCATTAAAACGAATGAAGTGACTGATGTTTTCGTTTCTAACTACTCCTAAATACAGGGCAAAGAAGATAATCAAGCTAGCAAATGGCAACCTATAAAGTTCCATCAAAGGAGCTAGCGGTATAAACAACAGTTGCAGGACAGGAAACTGTCTAAACAGAAACGCGCCAAAGGTAAGCCCGTCAATCAACGGGAGCAAATAAGGCAAAGAAGCAAAAATCCGGTCTGGAACAGTTGTAGATCCGCGCCAAGTCATAATGAACTCTCCTGAGTCGATCGATTAACTATGAATTCCATTAAACTCAGGATAACGCAGCAGCAGGGTTTGTGTTTCGACTCTGCCGGAACTTGCTTTTCACTCAGCGGCGAGCAGCCTCAACAACCAACGGCAGGCTTTCTTATTTAATGTTGGCAATGACGAAGCCCATTTGACACTCGTACCGATCGGGCAAATTTTCCGTAGGTTTAGCAACTGGATGTCCACAGCGAAGCTCTCCACCGCTCCAGCGCGGTTGGCCAGTGCGATCGGCCAGCAAACAACTTTGGCAAACACACTGAGGGGCAAGCATCTGATTTTCCATTAAAATGACTAACATTTGATACCTCCGGCAGGTTTCACACCAGTAATTTCATTGTATGTCAGCAGTTAGGGACAAACGGCTTAACCTGAACACAACGTAATATTTATGTCAATGGTGCGAAATCCGTAGTACGGTATAAGATCCCCAATTCCCAATCCCAAAACTGTCAAGAGGTTGATTATTGTGACGGACACTAACTTAGAATTCCTTTCCAAAACCGATCCGCTGATTGCCGATTTAATCGGGCAAGAGCTCCAGCGGCAGCGAGACCACCTAGAACTCATCGCCAGCGAAAACTTTACATCCGCAGCGGTAATGGCAGCTCAAGGCTCAGTGCTGACCAATAAATACGCCGAAGGACTGCCAGCGAAACGGTACTACGGCGGCTGCGAATTTATTGACGGCATCGAGCAAATTGCGATCGATCGCGCCAAACAGCTATTTGGAGCAGCTCACGCCAACGTCCAGCCCCACTCCGGCGCTCAAGCCAACTTTGCAGTATTTTTGAGCTTGCTGGAACCCGGAGACGGAATTATGGGCATGGATTTGTCGCACGGCGGACACTTGACCCACGGTTCGCCGGTCAACGTATCCGGCAAATGGTTCAAAGCTTTTCACTACGGCGTCAGCCAAGAAACAGAACAGCTTGACTATGACGAAATTTTGGCACTCGCCAAAGAAAACCGACCGAAATTGCTAATTTGTGGCTATTCAGCATATTCGCGAATTATCGACTTTGAGAAGTTTAGAGCGATCGCCGATGAAATCGGAGCCTACCTGCTCGCCGACATCGCCCACATCGCCGGGTTAGTCGCCACAGGGCATCACCCCAACCCCCTCCCTCACTGTCACGCAGTCACCACCACCACTCACAAAACCCTGCGCGGCCCCCGTGGTGGCTTGATTATGACTAATGACCCGGAATTAGGTAAAAAATTTGACAAAGCAGTGTTCCCCGGCACTCAAGGTGGGCCCTTAGAACACGTTATTGCGGGCAAAGCAGTAGCTTTCGGCGAAGCCTTAAAGCCTGAATTTAAAACTTATTCGGGTCAAGTAATTGAAAATGCGCGCGCTTTAGCGGAACGGTTGCAGCAGCGGGGTTTAAAACTTGTTTCCGGCGGCACGGACAATCATTTAATGCTAGTTGATTTGCGATCGGTAAACATGACAGGCAAGCGAGCAGACCAATTAGTCAGCGGTGTGAATATTACTGCTAATAAAAATACCGTGCCTTTCGATCCGGCATCGCCCTTTGTCACCAGCGGTTTGAGACTCGGTTCGCCGGCGATGACCACCAGGGGAATGGGAACAGCAGAATTTACCGAGATTGGCAATATTATTGCCGATCGCCTGCTAAATCCAGATGATGAAAGCGTCGCAGCCGACTGCCTGCGTCGAGTAGCAGCACTGTGCGATCGCTTCCCCTTATATCCCCACTTGTACTTGAAAGTGCCGGCATTAGCTTAATTTTCCTGATCGGCAATAGGGAATTGGTAGTTGGAAGTGTACGGGTAAAAGGGTTAGTCGATTTTAGATTTTAGATTTTAGATTTTAGATTTCTTCTCGCATTGAATCTGGGGGATTGAACTAGCATCTAAAATTTTGGGATCGACCATCGATCGTATCGGGGGCTTGTAACCGCTTTGGGGCGGATATAAAGAGCAGGAAAAGATTGAGAGTTGCCTGTAGCGATATTGACAAGCGGTTTTTACCAAAAATATCGATCGCCAAGGCGGTTTTTAGTAAAGATATTTGTCGGGCGGGGCTGGTTTGAATAACGGTATTTGTAGGTTGCCAAAGATACCGCTCAACTGGGCCCGCTCGCCAAATATCGACTTTTTTGATCGCGAAAGAGTCGATATTTCAAATCGTTAATTCGAGAGTTAGGAATGAAAAACCTGACAATTCGCCCCAGGGCAACTGCCATTGCGGCAAATCTCCGACTCTCAAACCCCCAGTCGCTCTTCAAGATGTTTCCTTGTTATAAGCCATCTGAAATGTAGTAGACTCTGCCTGACAGACTAATTGCCCCGCACTATTTAAAATTGATTTCAGATGCCGTACCAGTATCTGTACCACGTAGTAGCTTTTCTGATTTCTGCGATCGTCGTCCTCTGGAGTACGCCAATAGTCAAAAAAATTGGTCTCAAAAGCGGGCGAGTCGATCGGCCAGGCGAGCGAAAAGTCCACAAGCGCCCGATGGTGCGCTTGGGAGGAGTTTCCATCTTTCTCGGCACTATCACTGCCCTCTTATTTGTCTGGCTTTCAGGAGGCTTCATCGATGCTAGCGGACAAGTTCTCAATCCCAAAGACGAATACGAAATTTGGGGAGTCACCCTCGGCGGCATCGGATTCTTCCTCATCGGTTTAGCAGACGACTTATTTTCCCTGTCGGCCTTAAAACGCTTGCTCATGCAAATTGGCGTATCCAGCATCGTTTGGATGGCAGGCGTACAAATTGAGTTTCTGACAGTTCCCTCCTTGGGACTGACTGATATTGGCTGGCTGAGCTTGCCAATTACCGTGATTTGGCTCGTAGGCATGGCCAACGCCATCAACTGGATTGACGGTTTGGACGGTTTAGCTGCCGGAGTTTCAGGGATTGCAGCAGTTGTGATGCTGATTGTCAGTCTGTCGATGCACCAACCGGCAGCGGCCCTGATTGCAGCGGCTTTAGCTGGCGGGGCCTTGGGATTTCTGCGCTACAACTTCAATCCGGCTCAAATCTTTATGGGAGATGGCGGGGCTTATTTTATCGGGTTTACTCTCGCTGGAGTGGGAGTAATTGGGTTAGTTAAAACTACGGCTGTTACTTCTGTGTTGCTGCCATATTTAATTTTAGCTGTACCGATTTTAGATATGTCGGCGGTGATTCTCGATCGACTGCGCAACGGCAAGTCACCGTTTATTGCTGACAAGCGCCACCTCCACCACCGACTTCTACAAGCCGGACTATCCCATCGATTTGCGGTTTTATTTATTTACTCGCTGACACTGTGGGTGGGAAGTTTAGCCCTAGCTTTTTCGCTTCCGAGCGGCGTAATTTACGCTATGGGTGCGACAAGTTTGCTGGGATATGCTAGCTGGAAAGTTTGGAGACACGCTAGGTGAAGGAAGAAGGAAGAAGGAAGAAGGAAGAAGGAAGGAAGAAAAATAAATAATTTCTAATGCTCCATGCCCTATGCCCAATTCCCTAATTCCCCAATCTCAAATCCAAAATCTAAAATCTAAAATCTAAAATTGAATGGTTGCTGAAATTATTTGTGTTGGCACTGAATTGCTGTTAGGCGATATTCTTAATAGCAATGCCCAGTTTTTAGCGAAAGAATTAGCGAGTCTGGGAATCCCTCACTACTATCAAACAGTGGTGGGGGACAATCCAGAACGTATCAAAAAAGTGTTAGAAATCGCAGTCAGCCGATCGCAGCTTTTGCTCTTCACCGGAGGCCTCGGCCCCACACCGGACGACCTCACAGTCGAAACGATCGCCGATTTTTTTGGGGTTCCCTTAATAGAAAAGCCGGAAATTATCGCAGATATCGAATACAAATTTGCCCAGCGGGGACGCACCATGAGTCCCAGCAATCGCAAACAAGCTTTAATTCCAGAAACTGCGGACATTCTGCCGAACCGCAGCGGTTCTGCACCGGGCATTATTTGGCAGCCGATTCACAACGTGACAGTAATGACATTTCCCGGCGTACCGGCGGAAATGCACTTGATGTGGCGAGAAACCGCCGTTCCTTACCTGAAAAATGGCGGCTGGTGCAGCGCCACTATTTACAGCCGCACATTGAAATTTTGGGGGATTGCTGAGTCGGCACTGGCCGAAAAAGTAGATAGTTTTCTGAATTTAACTAATCCTACTGTGGCTCCCTACGCCAATCACGGCGAAGTCAAACTGCGGATTTCGGCCCGCGCGGAGTCATCGGTGGCTGCTTCAAACTTGATTGAGCCGATCGAACAACAATTGCGGCAAATTGCCGGCTTAGACTGTTACGGTGCTGATAGCGATACCCTCGCTTCGACTGCGGGCCAATTGTTGCTGGATGCGGGGCAAACCCTCAGCGTGGCTGAATCCTGCACCGGAGGTGGATTGGGGGCGATGCTGACTGGTGTTCCCGGCAGTTCTTGCTACTTTTTAGGCGGGATTATTTCTTACGACAATCGAATTAAGGAAGGATTATTAGGTGTTAATCCGCAAGATTTAGCCGAATTTGGGGCAGTCAGCCACCAAGTGGCAACACAAATGGCTGCGGGAGTTCGCGCCAGCCTCAATACCGATTGGGGATTGAGCATTACAGGCATCGCCGGGCCCGGAGGTGGCACAGATGCTAAACCTGTCGGACTGGTTTATGTCGGTTTAGCTGGCCCCCACGGCGACGTAGAAAGTTTTGAATACCGTTTTGGGGATGCCCGAGGCCGCGATTGGATTCGGAATCTGAGTAGCTGTACGGCGCTCGATCGGCTCCGGCGTAAATTATTGTTGGCAAAAGCGTAGAAAAAATCCCACGATTTGTCAATTGTCAACAGTCAGCCGTAAGCTTAAGCTTTATTTAACACTCTATACTCCGAGATAATTCCGCAATTTTCCCCTTGCCTCTTGATTATCTGTAAAGATTCGTTATGATAATAAGATAGGACTGATTGGCCAATCTACTGACTCTCTCCATTGCTCAAAAAAACCAGCAAGCGAGAAAGCAAGTTTGACCTTTGGTTTCAAAGTCGTGCTTGCTTGTTTTCAGGGATTTAGCCGTCGGTTTAGCAATCTAGACTATAAAAAAAGGAGCTATCCGTTCAATGGAAGACATTGAAAAGGTGCTGGAACAAATTAAAGAATGGGTTCGCAAGCTGATAGAAGGATTGCTGAATCCAGAAGCTCAACCGGAACTCGAACCGATTCGTATTCCTGTCAACCAACCGAGAAATCGCCGATAGTCGGCACTGGGTTGCAAGTTTGAGCTTTGAGCTTTGAGCTTTGAGGTTGCAGACTGGTTCTAAATCCCATGTCAAAAATCTCAACATTTTTGTTGCGCTGGAAATTTTAAAATTGTTAAATATCCTGGTACTTCACGGCCCTAATCTGAATCTATTGGGTCAGCGAGAACCTGGAGTTTACGGTTCTGCGACTTTAAATGATATCAACAAGTTGCTAGAACGAGAAGCGCAAGCCCTCCAGGTGAAAGTCTCAATTCAGCAGTCGAATCATGAAGGGGTATTGGTGGATGCCATTCACTCAATGTTAGGGCAGCACCAAGGCTTATTGATTAATGCTGGAGCTTACACTCATACGAGTGTGGCAATTAGAGACGCGATCGCCGCGGTGAATATCCCTGCGGTAGAAGTTCATCTGAGCAATATTTACCGGCGGGAAGCTTTTCGGCACCACTCGTTTATCGCAGCGGTGGCGATCGGGCAAATCAGCGGTTTTGGATCGGAAAGTTACCTGCTGGGGCTGCAAGCTCTAGTTAGTTACCTGATTAAAAATTAAAAATTTACCGATTGTAGCGATCGGATGAGGGCAGGTTTTAAATGGAAAACCAGCCCTTATATGTTTGGGCTTAATTCCAATTAATCACAAGACTTTGGCAAAAAAGGATACCAGAAAAAATTATAAATTATAAATTACCAATTACTAACAACTTGAGTTAAATTCAAATGCGGCATTCCCTGTTGAGCAAGTTTCAAGGAACCATCCTGGGGGCAGTTTTAGGAGACTCTATAGGCCTGCAATACCAAAGGCAACTGGTGGGTATTCCCCCCCAAACAGAAGACTTGGAGCCGATTTTACCGCTGACGAAACACCAACAATTGACCGTAAGTGGCGCAACATTGGCGTTGAATTCTGTCAACAGTAACGTCCCAAGTGGCAAAGACTCATCCGCATCCGGGAGACTTGCGGTAGCGTGCGCTCAAAGTTTAATTCGGTGCAGCGGTTTAGATTTAAAAGATTGGCGCGATACTTGGGAAGCATTTGCCAAGTCGGAAATCTCCCATCCCCCAAGCAGTGAGTTTGAAAGCATCCTCAACCCTTGTGAAGCTGCTGTGGCGGCGCTGCCTGCGGCGATGTTTTTTCACGAAAATAAAGCCAAGCTGCGAGAAAAAATCATGCTGGCGATAGAGGTTTGGCCCAACCAAAACCAGCCAGAATGGGAAACAGCAATTTTAGCAGTGGAATATACGATCGCCCGAGCTCTCAAAGAAAAACTTGACCCCGCCACCGCGATCGAGCAAACAATTGCCTACGTCAAAACAGATAATGCCTTAACAGAGCTGCTGCTGCAAGTACAAATACTACTAGAAAAGGGAGCCGATTTAGAAACAGCCGCAACTCACCTGTGCAAAAGCGCCACAGCTTTGCGAGAAAGACAGGGCGACGGCAAGAAAAATTCACAAACCGAGTCAATAGTCAACCCAGGAAATTTCATTCCCATTGCCCTAGCTTTCTACTGCTTCTTGAACACCCCAGAAGACTTACGCTTGTCAGTGGTGCGGGCCGCCCGCACCGGCATAACCGGACAGCTTACCTGCGCTTTGACGGGAGCTTTGTCGGGAGCGTACAACGGCGCTGCTGCGATTCCTGTAGAATGGCGACAAGTATCTTCGGCTGCAGTTAAATCGCTACCGCTAGCCGAAGGCCCAGAACCCTCTGTCTGGCAAATTGGCAGCGATGCAACAATTGTGGAGTTAGCAAATAATCTGTTTGCTGTTTGGGCGGGAGTTTACAGGCCTTCGGCCAGCCTGGACTCCGCAGCGCTCGCCCGAGCGGTGGCTGCACCTTATGTCATTAGACCTCGTAAAATATAAAGTTTTGAGCTTTTAACGGTAAGGGGAAACCAGAAATTAGCATTTACCAATTAACAAGTCAAAAGCGCAAGTGGAAGGAGACCGACAATTAAATATTAAAAACTCAAAAATTAAACCGGACGCGCCTGCCCCAATAAACCGGGTTTGTAGGAGAAGAGGGGGTTGGGCAACGAGATATATACGGAGAAATCTGGTTTTTAGCCCTACGCGAGTCCTGTTAAAGATGGACGAGGGAAGGAAAGAAGCAGCAGAAGCTTGAGAACACTGCTTGCGTTGTTGGCTACAGTCAGGAAACCCAACTGCTGGCGACAGTCAGGCAAAGTAGCCTGGAGGGTTGAATATTCAGCCACGGTAGTTCGGATAAACTCAATCAAGATGCACCGTCAGAATTTCTGACAAAGCTGCTGGATAACAGTGATATATCTTCGACACAAATGAATACGCTCTCCTCATTGATGCGGCAGATTGAGCAGCTAGGGGCTGCGCGCTCACTGCGCCAACACATTGCTAAAGTGCAAAATGGTGGCAGCAAAGCAGATACCTTACGGGCTGGCGGGTCTCTCCTGAGCCGTTTGTCGCTCCAGAAATGGGATCTGCCCGAGACTTTTACTAGATTTAGAAGTAAAACCTCAAAATCAAGCCTCAAAAATCAAGCTCGTTCTCCTATGTTGGCGCTGGTCGCGGTAGTTTCCCTAAGCAGCACTCTGGGCCACCGCTTCTACAACCAGCCGAAACTGGATGTGGGGACGAAAGCTCCTCAGACGATTAAGGCTCCTGCTAGTGCTAGCATCCCCGATTACAAAACTACTGAAGAACAGCGGAAAGCAGCGCGGATCGGGGCTGTAGCTATATTAATGCTGGATTCTGCAGTCGATCGACAAATTTATCAAGAATTACAACAATTTTTGCAGCAGGGAAGCGAGCTCCGGCAGGCGGTAGGCCCGTTTCCGTTTGCCAGTCCCTCGGTCCTCTCAAATGCGGCTCAGGTTTACTTGCGGCGCTGTCCGGAGTGGGAGTGGCGATCGATTTTGGCGCAAGCGGGGGACAACAGTGCAACTTCCGAGCGGTTGAGTTTGGATTCCCCCGCAAGTGCTGCGCAGACGGAGAACAAGTCTCAGCAAGATGCTATCGCTCAACTGCAAGCTTACAGCCGTGAGGTCCCGGCAGTAGACTTTCAAAGCCTGACAGACAGTATTTCCTCTGCTCGCCGGCGCTATCTCAATGCTGTGGAGGGTCTGGGAAAACCGTCGGTTGTGGGGATCCCACAGATTTACGATACTTCGCTGTTTGATTTGTCGGATGCAGCTTGGCAGAAAACCCAAACCGGTATGAGTCGGGCGGCAAAAAGGATGGTGGCTCAAGGTATCCCGCAGGGCTTGCCAAAAGAGATTTTGAAAGAAGCTGTGAGGCTGCAAGTGGCTGATGAAGTGCCGTTAGAGTCCCAAGCTTTGGCGGTAGAGGGTTTAACAGCGATTTTGCAGCCAAATCTGGTGAGAAATCCCGAGGAAACCAAACAGCTAGCTGAATTAGCGGCGCAAAAGGTGAAACCGGTGATGATCGCAGTAGAGCAAGGCGAGATAATTGTTGCAGAAGGAAAAGAGATCTCGCAGGAAGATTTCGTGTTGCTGGACTATTTTGGTTTGAGCCGGCGGGGGGTAAATTGGCTGGGGCTGACGGGTTTTGTTTGTTTAGTAGCGGGGGCAATTGCGATCGTACTGCTGGTGGAAAGGCACTACCGCTTGCGCCGGAGAGATCATTTGCTATTGCTGCTGCTGACTTTGAGCGCGCCGGTGCTGGTTAGTTTGGGGCTGCCTTGGACGAGTTTGCCCGCGATCGGGATTTTAGCGGGGGGCTTCTACGGTTCGGCGGTGGGAGTGACTGTGGTGGGGCTGCTGTCGGCGCTGCTGCCCGTTGGCTTAAACGTGGAGTTGATTCATTTGGTGGCTAGCGGGGCGGGGGGATTGCTGGGTGCTTTTATGGCCGGGCGGCTGCGATCGCGCGAGGAATTGGCTCTTTTGGGCGTGGCTGTCGGTTTGACTCAGGGCACGGTTTATCTGGTGGGGACTTTAATTGCCAGCGCGGCTGCCGGTGCGATTTGGTACGTGGTACTCGGTACGGTGGGCGCGCAAAGTTTGGCCGGTTTGGCTTGGAGCGTTGTGGCGATCGGTATCAGCCCTTATTTGGAACACGTTTTTGACTTGATTACGCCGATCCGGCTGGCGGAACTTGCCAATCCCAACCGCCCGCTGCTGAAGAAGTTGGCTGCCGAGGCTCCGGGGACTTTTCAGCACACGCTGTTTGTGGCGAGTTTGGCGGAGGCTGCTGCCCGGGAGCTCGGCTGCAATGTTGAGCTGGTCAGAACTGGCACATTATACCACGATATTGGAAAAATGCACGACCCGCTCGGATTTTGTGAAAATCAAATGGGCGGGGCAAACAAACATGATGAAATTAATGACCCTTGGACGAGTGCGGAGATTATTAAAAAGCACGTTACCGAGGGCTTGGTGATGGCGCGGAAGCATCGATTGCCGAAGGCGATTCAGGCCTTTATTCCCGAACACCAAGGTACAATGTTGATTGCTTATTTCTACCACCAAGCGCAGCAAATTGCTGCAAAAGAATCAGAAGATTTAAAGAGGGCTTTGCCAGATGCGGGTAATTCAAAGTTAACAATCGCAAGTCGGGAAGTGAGGGAGGAGGATTTTCGCTACGACGGGCCGATTCCGCAGTCGCGGGAAACGGGAATTTTGATGCTGGCGGATTCTTGCGAGGCTGCTTTGCGATCGCTCAAGGATGCTACTCATGAAGAGGCTTTGAATATGGTTAATCGGATTTTGAGGGCTCGCTGGCAGGATAATCAGTTGATTGATTCGGGTTTGACTCGGGAGGATATGTCTCTAATCGCGGAGATTTTTGTGCGGGTTTGGGAACAGTTCAATCACAAGCGGATTGCTTATCCTAGTGCAGTTTTCACTCCCCGGTAGGAGGGAATTTTTAGTTATGAAAAATCGGATCGTATTTCAGTTGTGGATTAAATTTGATTGCGATGTGTCCCGCAAAGCGCCATGCACTTGAGTATTGTCGCTGAAAATTACCACAGTTTGTTTGATTCATCGAAATTCTGAATAGTCGATATCTATTTCGTCTGCTAGATGCGATCGCAATTTTTGCCAGTCTTCGGCATCGATCGCATTTGCAAAAGCGATGATAGTATTTACGACCGCAGCGCAGTCAACAATCCAGCGGATTTCTGGCAGTTCCTACATAACAAATAAATTTTGTCAGTTGTGAGTTCAAAAGATTTTAATTTTTAACCGCAGATGAACGCGGATAAATGCCGATTGTGTATCTTGATTCTATCCCTTGACTCCAGCGGCGGTTTCTGTCGGCACAATGTATTTTTGCAAGAGCAAAAATAGTCCTAAAACTGGAACAATAGAAATAATGGAACCCGCCGCTACCAAACGCCAATCCAAAGAAAATGTCCCGGCTAAATTGGCTACGCCTAAAGGTAACGTGTAATATTCCGGCCTGTCCAAAACAAGCAGCGGCCACAGAAAGTCGCTCCAAGAACCGATAAATACAAAAATTCCTAAAGTAACTAAAGCCGGCTTAATTGCAGGAATCATGACGTGCCACCAAATACCTAATTCTGTACAGCCGTCGATGCGGGCTGCTTCTTCGAGTTCTTTGGGAACTGCTAGGAAGGCTTGCCGCAATAAAAATATGCCGAAAGCTGAGGCTAGTCCGGGAAAGATTACGCCTAGGTAACTATTTTTTAGTCCTAGTTGTACTGTCAATACGTACAGGGGAATCATGACTATTTGGAAGGGAATCATGATTGTGGAAACGATCGCGATTAAGATGGCTTCGCGACCGCGAAAGTTGAGTCTGGCCAAGGGGTAAGCGGCGAGGGCGCAAAAGAAAACGTTGATGCTAACTGTGAGGCCGGCAATCAGGCTGCTGTTGAACAGGTAGCGGCCGAAGGGGTTGGTTTGCCAAACTTTGATGAAGTTTTCGAGGGTTGGCTGTTGCGGTAACAGTTGCGGGGGAAATTGAAAGATATTTTCGGTGGGGGATTTGAGGGAGGTACTGAGCAGCCACAGCAGGGGAAACAGCATTAAAAGTGCGATCGCGCTCATGATGCTGTACGTCCACAGGGTGTTCCACGGCGAGGGAGTGTTGTTTGGGGAATTTGGTTTTTTAGTTTTGAGATTGTTCATGGTTGGGATATGATAATAAGTCCTTGCTTCGTGAGAAGCCTTGTTGTCCATAAGGGGATTATTGCCATGAAACCGTTTATTTACGAAACTATGTACATTCTGCGCCCTGATTTGGGTGAGGAAATGACAGACCAGGCGATCGCGAAATATCAAACAATTTTGCGCGATCAAGGTGCTGAAAATATCGAAACTCAGCACCGCGGCAAGCGCCGTTTGGCTTACGAAATCGGCAAGCACCGGGATGGAGTATACGTTCAAATGAACTATACAGCTCCAGGGGCTGCAATTTTTACCCTGGAGCGCGCGATGCGTCTGAGCGAGGAAGTGATTCGCTATTTGACGATTAAGCAAGATGTGCCAGATGCACTGGAAGCGGAAGCGGAAGCGGAAGCCGCCGCCTAAAACGAGTTTTTTACTCGTTACCAGGAAAGAGCCTGGTTATATCAATTCCGGCTGCGCCGGAATTACAAGCGAGGACACGGCAGTGCCGTGTCCCTACGCCAGATTAATTGTAGGGAAACGGCAGTGCCGTTTCCCGAGTTCGGGCAATATTAATTCCGATGCAACCGGAATTGATATAACGAGTAAAAAAAACGTTAATCTGAGTTCAAAAACTCCAAATAATTATTAGTCAGTTCTTTGACTGCTAACTCGTAAAACTGCTGGCCGTGTTCGGGAGTTGCTAAGGCCGGATTTGAACCCATTCTGCCGTCGGGAAATCGGCGGCGGAAATCAGCAGCACCGTAAATTTTGTGCCCGGAACCAACTTCTTCCGAAAGCGGAGCTTGCTTGATTGCTTCGGGATAAAGGTACTGGGTTAAGGCGACTTCGCTGGGGGTGGCGTGGGAACCTTCTTGGTTTCCGTACAATTCTTTTGCGAGTTTGTAGACTGAACCGCACATGAACCAGTTGCCAATTTGACACTGGATTCGATCGGCATTTGGTAGATTCAAGTCCGACAAATGCGCGTATGTCTCGGAAAATGCTGCTTTCATCGTGGCAATGTTGCCTCCGTGACCGTTAATGAAGAAATATTTCTCAAATCCCGCTTTTGCCAAAGATGTGATATAATCCCTGATTACCAGTATCAGGGTCTGCGGTCGGAGGCTGATGGTGCCGGGAAAGCTGGTGTGGTGCAAGGCCATCCCTACATTAATTGTCGGGCCGACTAAGGCATTGGCTGCTTCGCCGACACCGCAGGCAATAGCACTGGCAGCAATAGCGTCAGTGCCGATCGAGCCGGTGGGCCCGTGCTGTTCGGTGGAACCGATCGGGATAATTATGCCTTGGGAGCTCTCTAGATAAGCTTCTACCTCGGGCCAGGTACTCAAATGCAGCAACATTATAGGCAGTCTATAGAATTTTTACTTGCTATCGTCGATCGTAGCCGGGAGGCGCAGAAAAAGGACTTTGGGTAAACTTATTATTGTATTCTTAAACAAAGCTCTAAATAGCGATCGCAACTTTACAGTTATATTACTTAACCTTAATAATTTAACCAATTGATTACCCAAACTTTACCTTTTAATAACCTTTTAAGAGTAGTATAACAAGCATCTCCCTATAGATTGGGTGTTACCTGGTCAATTAACAGCGGGCAATGTTTTATGAAATTAACACCAACCCCTAAAAACGACCAGCCTTCTGACGCCTGGACGCAGGCAGACAGCGCGGTTCCGGCAACTGCTCTACGGCTGTATTCCTTGCACGAGCAAGTAGCAAAGGTCGAGCGCGTGTCTGTGGGATGGACTGGCGAAGGATTCTAAGCGATCGAACAAATAACGATCGTACAAGCGATCGCAGCGCGAGAGTGCCTCAGCTACTGAAGAAGGCACTTCGCGCTAGCCACATACAAACATCACTCCCACTTATATTTATGTCTTCTGCTGAATTAAGCGAATGTCCTTCAAGGTTGGCTGTTGGAAAAGCTGGCCGAATTTTGTTATTGGAAGGTGAAGACCTGTTGCGGGAAATGCTAGCTTTAGCCCTTAAAGAACAGGGCTACGAGGTGGTGGTTACTAGCGACGGGCGCAATGCTCTGCCTTCTGTGCAGGCTTCTTCGTCATACCACGGTGAATTTGCCTTTAACCTGTTAATTATGGATTCCATTAACGGTTTGGATCTGTGTCGAATGTTACGGCATCAAGGAAATCCCGTCCCTATTTTGATTATCGGTGCTAGAGGAAGTGCCAACAATTGCGCTTTTTACCTAGAAGCCGGATCGGATGATTATCTGACTAAGCCTTTTGGAATGCGGGAGTTTATCGCTCGCTGTCGGGCCCTGATGCGCCGCCAGCGCCTCGGTCAGTTGCCGCAACCGGTGATGCTGCAATATAAGAGCATAACTCTGTATCCTGAAGAGTGCCGGGTGTTGGTTCGCGGTCTGGAAGTGAAATTTTCTCCTAAACAGTTTCGGTTACTAGAACTATTTATGAGTTATCCCCGGCGAGTTTGGTCTCGCGATCAGTTGCTGGAAAAAATTTGGGGTCAAGATTTTATCGGAGACACCAAAACAGTTGACGTTCACATCCGCTGGCTGCGCGAAAAGTTGGAAATAGATCCGGGCCAACCGGAATATATCATTACGGTACGCGGGTTCGGCTATCGATTTGGTTAAATTTTTAAATCAGTTGTAGGGTGGAAAATTGTCGTCGAGTAGACGTAGGGGCACAACATTGTTGTGTCCTTATTTGTCTATTAAGACTTACCCACGTACTATGATTTTCTCTCAGAAGAGAACTTAGGATCGCGAATTAAATAATTTACACGTATTTGTGGGATGGGCGTCCCGCCCGTCCAGGAAGGACGGGCGGGGCGCCCCTCCCACAAGAACAATAAATTGTAAGTTATTTAATT
>NZ_JAUBTB010000024.1:0-25059 GCF_036704965.1 Microcoleus sp. F10-B2
CTGCCTATCTTTTTTTAGCACAAGTGGGTTAAATCTTTACGCTCTCTGGGTTTGGCGCGGGTTGTCACCCCCCCAGCCTTTTGTAGTAAGGAATGCAAATCTTGATTGACCCAAATCTGTAAGAAAAAACTGAAGTCTTACTAAAAAACGAATTTGATTTAGGGACACATAATTTGCCTGTGTCCCTAATCTTTTAACTGAAATTGGCAAGGGTAATTTGGTTAGCTGTCACGCCATTGATAGCAGCTAAAATTTCACCTGTTGCTGCCAAGCTGATTAAAGCTGCACTGTTGCTAGGGAGAATAGAAAGTTGCGAGAAGGTTAAATTTTCGGCAAGTACGAAGAAGTCGATGCCGGCTTCAAAATCGAGAATGATATCGCTGCCAGAATTGGCTGAAATTAAGAAGCGATCGCTCCCATTTCCTCCTATCAAACTGTCATCGCCGTTTTCACCGCTGAGAAAATCGGACCCGTTACCGCCCAGCAGAATATCGCTAGCTTGACCGCCGTAAAGACTGTCATTGCCTTCACCTCCACTCAAGCTATCTTGACCGCGATTTCCAAATAGGATATCTTCCCCATTACTGCCGAACAAATTATCGATTTGTTTGCCGCCGTAAACAGTGTCATCGCCGTCGCCACCGTCGAGGGAATCATTACCTTGATTGCCGTGTATCCAGTCGTTGCTGCCCAAACCGCTGAGAGTATCATTGCCGCGTTTGCCGGCCATTGTATCGCTGCCGCTGTCGCCGGAGAGGCTGTCGTCGCCGTCAGTGCCGGTGAGATTGGAGTTAGCTGCGATCGCATCTATTTCTCCTTCAATCACCGCAACAGCAGGTGTATCGGGCAATGTCGTTTGTTGAATTTTGGTATCTAAGGCAGTACCAGTATTTTCGGCAATAACTTGGGCGATCGATTTCGTACCTGTACCGGCTGCTTTTAAGTCTTCAGAGGTTGCGCCTAGGGCTACTTTTTGCACGCGGGCAACTTCTCGGTTAATTGAAGCTGTTGCTGTGTTGGATACAACTTGGTCAATGCGCTGATTTGCTTCGGCCATTACCTTAGCTGCATCGGGGGCAATTTGCAACAATTGCTGAGTGTTTAAATCCGAGTCAAATTGTTGCGCTGCGGTGGCGGCGCGATCGACAATTGTTGCTAACTGGTTGGCATCGCTGAGATTGAGAGTTGTCCCCGATTGAATTTGTTGAACGATCGCACTTACAACTGCTTTTACGCTGTCGGTATTGTCCAGAATCGACGCACCGTCTATTAAAGCAGCAGTTTGGGTAATGACGTTTTGTACCTTGACCATTGCAGTCAAAGTTTCTACTCCACCCGCGATCGCGTTTTCGGTAGCTGCGATCGGATCTAAGCTAGTTATGTCAACATTAGCGGGAATGGAAAGTGAAGATTTGACGAGAGATTCGGCGCGATCGCTGTCAATTCCTCTGTCAATTAAATCCGCTACTAAACTGGTTAACAAGGTGACAACAGTAGCGTAAGGCGGGGCAGTGACAGGCGTTTCCAAAGGCAAACCAGTTGCTGTATCAATGCCGCCGAAAGCAACAATATTGCCTTCCTCTGGATCGAGTTCGCCATTTTGATTTTTGTCGAAAATGTTGGAGTCGAGATCGAGATCGAATTCGCCGCTATCTGCTGTAGTGGCAGAAGGTTCGCTAGCATCAAGTACCCCGTTTTTGTTGGCATCGAAAAAGACAGTAGCCCCAGCGATATAACCGTCTATCACAAAACCGCCGAGGGCATTACTCTTGAACCGAATTACCTCGCTAACACTCGCGCCAGATTCATCAGTTCCCGTTACTTTCAGCCAATAATTGAACGATGCTGGACGAGTTGGGCCTAAATTAATCGTGCGAGTTGCGGAATTAAAAGTTAGCCAGGAAGGCAAAGGAATTTCCGGGAAACTTGAACCGGCATTTGGTTGGCGGTAGGAACCGCCATTGAGATCGGTTCTCCAGGTAAATGCAGATGAACTTAAAGCGCTAAAATTTGCCAGGGCGATCGAGTAATTAATGCTGTCGCCCGGATCGAGGTCAGTATAGGTATTTCCTGCTAAATTAAAAGCATTGCCAGTTTGAGAAAAACCTAGCGCTGCACTTTGCGAAAACACAGAACGATTTACAACTGGCGGGCGGTTGAGAGCATTGCGAAGATTTAAACGTCCTCCGGTAAGAGTCCTTCCTGCTAGTGAAGGAATCGGGTCAACTGTTGACAGAATAGTATTTTTCAGTTGGGTGACAGTCAGCGTCGGATCTTGAGCTAATAGCACAGCCGCAGCACCTGCTACGTGGGGAGAGGCCATCGAAGTACCGCTGTTCAAACCGTAAGCATTGCCGGGAATTGAGCTGAGAATATCGACTCCTGGTGCGCCTAAATCTACAGTCACAGATCCAAAATTCGAGAAGCTGGCTAGCAGATCGTTGCGATCGGTCGCCGCCACCGAAATGACATTGGGGAGATTGAAATTAGCAGGATAGACAGGATTGCTGTCATTATTATTACTCTCATTACCTGCTGCTGCGATGAAGAGAACGCCAGCATCATTGGCATCGCTGATGGCATCATACTCGACATCGCTAAGGGGGTCGAAACCAGAAGGGGCATAACCACCGGCGCTGTAGTTAATCACGTCTGCACCCTTGTCTGTAGCATATCTGATGGCTCTAGCAGAATTGGCTACCGAACCTGTGCCGCTTGCACTGAGAAATTTCAAAGGCATTATCCTGACGGTGTGATTAACGCCTGCTACACCGAGATTATTATTGCCAACAGCACCAATAGTGCCTGCAACGTGACTACCATGACCGTTATCGTCCATCGGGTTGCTGTCATTATTGCTGAAGTCGTAGCCACGCACGTCGTCCCTGTAACCGTTGCCGTCGTCATCAATGCCGTTGCCAGCAATTTCCCCTGAGTTATTCCAGATATTGGCTGCTAAATCCTCGTGGTTATAATCTACGCCACTGTCAATGACAGCAACTACTACATTGCTGCTGCCGGTTTGAATGTCCCAAGCTTGCGGTGCGTCAATATCTGCATCTGCTGTTCCGCCACTTGTGCCTGTATTATTCAAGCCCCAAAGTGCGCTAAATAGGGTATCGTTTGGTATCGCATTTATAGACTTAAAATAGTTCAGTTGAACTGCTTCTATTCTGGGATCTTGAGCTAAATTTCTCTGAATTTGCAACAAGTCTGTATCGGTCGCAAACTTAAAAATTCGCCACCGCTCTAATCGGCGAGGTGTTGAGCTTAACTGTTTGGTGGGCGGTACTAGATTTTCGATCTCGATCGCTCCATTAAACTGAAAAGCACTCTGGATTGCCTCGTTTCCTCCACCTTGTTTGAGTTTTACCAACAGTTCGCCCGGTTTATATGCGACGCCAGTTGCGCTATCTACGGGAAATCCTGTATTGTTGTCGGTTTCGCCGTCGCTATTGGTAACGGTAACATCGGCTGCGTTTAACCCAGAATAGTTGCTGTCATTGCTAACAGCAGGTGTCGTAACAATGCTGTAAGTTTTTTTCCCGTCGGCTACAAGGTCATCAACACCTGTTACTGTTACCGTTTGCGGTGAATTCCAGTTAGTTGAATTGAAAGTAAGCGAGACTGGGGAAATGATTCCTTCTGTTGTATTGGAACTTGCTAAATCAATTTTGACATCAGCAGTTGGCGGACTATCTAGTTTGACGGTAAAGGTTGCTTTGTCTCCCGATTCTGTAGTGGTTAATCCCGATGTCAAATTGACGGTAATCCCAGCCGATTTCGTCGGCGGCATGATGATTTGGGCTGGCGTCGGTGTGATTGGCGGTGTTGGCGTCGGTGTGATTGGCGGTGTTGGCGTCGGTGTGATTGGCGGTGTTGGCGTCGGTGTAATTGGCGGTGTTGGCGTCGGTGTAATTGGCGGTGTTGGCGTCGGTGTTGGTGTTGGCGTCGGTGTTGGCGTCGGTGTTGGCGTCGGTGTTGGCGTCGGTGTTGGCGTCGGTGTTGGCGTCGGTGTAATTGGCGGTGTTGGTGTTGGTGTTGGCGTTGGTGTGGGCGTGTCATTGTCGGTAATGGCGACAGTGACAGGCCCGATCGCAATTCCGCTATATTTAACGTCGGTACTTGTTACCGCGTGATTTATTGTGCCTGTGTGAGTACCTTCTACAACTGTGTCATCCGTCGCAGTCACAGTTACAGTTTGGGCAATATTCCAATTAGTGTTGTCGAAGCTAATAGGGGCGATCGCACTTATTTGATTTCCCCCGTCAAAGCTGACTGTTACCGGCGCTGTTGGCTGCGAATTTAGCTGAAGTGTATAACTTCCCGTTGCACCGCCTTCTGCTGCTGTTGTACTGGCGGGATTAACGGTAACGCCGACTGTATCGCTGTCGCTGTTAGTAACGCTGACATCCGAGGGATTTAAATTGCTGTAATTGCTGTCTGTACTAACAGCAGCCTCAGTAACAATAGTGTAAGCAATATCGCCGTCAGCGATATTGTCGCCAACACCTGTCACCGTTACCGTCTGGGTCTGATTCCAGTTATTAGGAGTGAAACTTAAGGTATTAGTAGAAATTGTTCCTTCTGCCGGATTGGAACTACTTAAAGCGACAGTAACAGGTGCCGTAGGTTGAGTGTTGAGGACAACACTGAAATTAGCCGTACCTCCCGCTTCTGTCGTAGTTAATCCTGCTGTGGGATTAACGGTAATGCCGGGAGTTTCGTTATCGCTATTCGTAACGCTGACATCGGCAGGATTCAAATTGCTGTAATTGCTGTCTGTACTAACAGCCACAGCAGTGACGATATTGTAAGTTTGACTGCCGTCGGCAATATTGTCATCAACCCCAGTAATAGTTACAGTTTGCGGCGCACTCCAATTGGCGGGAGTGAATGTCAGCGAGGGTGTAGAAACTGTTCCCTCGGCAACATTGGAACTGCTTAAGCCAACAGTCACGTTAGCAGTTGGTTGAGAGTTGAGCTGGACAGTAAATGTTGCTGTTCCTCCTGCTTCTGTTGTCGTTAATCCGCTATTGGGATTGACTAAAATTCCAGCAGTGTCGTCATTAGTAATAGTAGTTGTCGCACTGGCAGTTGTAATTGTTGGAGTCGGGCCTGGTGCGATCGGATTTGATAAGGTGACAGTAATAGTTTCATCCGGTTCGATCGCACTGTCGCCCAAAACGTCCAAAGTAATCGTTTTCGATGTCTCGCCCGCAGCAAAATTAACCGTACCATTAATGTCAGTTGCCCCGGAAGTGCCGCCGATGTTGTTGTAATCGCTAACTTTTGTAGCAGTTCCGGCGATCGCATAATTGACGCTGCTGGCTGCACCTATACCGCCACTGCGAGTAACGGTAAAAGTAACGGATGCAGTTCCCGTATTGCCTTCAGCTACAGCAGCTACAGCGGCGGAAACGGCATAAGAAACAGTGTCGTTACTGGGAATAGTTAGGGTCGCTTGATTTGTCGTCCCTGCAATGTCACCTGCGATCGTACCAAATTTGAGAATGACTGTTTCTGCATTCTCAGCGATATTGTCAGGTTTAATAGTGACTGCAATATTTTGTTCTGTACTTGTTCCGCCTGCGGGGAAAGTTAGGGAAGTCGGCGATATGGTGTAGTCAGAATTTTGGGTAGCGCTGCTGTTGGGGTCGATGACAATTGGTACAATTACATCAGCAAAAGGAGTGCCGCCGCTGATAGTAACGGGGATATTAACCACTGTATCTGCATCCCCTTCAGTCCCGCTGAGAGTAGCCGTACCGAAATTAATTGTGTTCGGTGAATTCAAGAGAACTGAAACATTATTAGAACCTCTGTTAGCAACTGCGAGATCGAGTCTGTCGTCCGCATTGAAATTTGCGATCGCCAGAGAAGTCGGATTTGTTCCGACGCTAAAGTTGGTCGCACTGCTAAAACCGCCAGTTCCATTTCCCGCCAAAATTGAAATGTTATTAGAAGCGCTGTTGGTAATAGCTAAATCTCGTCTGTTGTCGCCATTAAAATTGCCAATCTTAATCGCACTTGGGTTTAAGCCAACGTTAATATTTGTCGGATTGCCAAAACTGCCATTTCCTGTTCCCAATAAAATTGAGATGCTGTTAGAACCGCTGTTGGCTACCGCGATATCGATAAAATTGTCGCCGTTCAAGTCTCCGAGTGCGATCGCACTCGGACTTTGACCGACATTAATATTAGTCGGATTGCCAAAACTACCTTGACCATTTGCCGATAATATGGTAACATTATTAGAATTTCGGTTGGCGACGGCGATATCGAGAAAATTGTCGCCGTTAAAATCTCCCGCAGCGATCGCGCTGGGATTTTGCCCGACATTCACAGTAACAGGCGTGGAAAAATCGCCTTGTCCCGTTCCCAAATAAATGCCAACATTACCTTCAGGTACAAAAGCATTGCCACTGGATTGAGTAATGGCAATGTCGAGTAAATCATCAGCATTAAAATTGCCGACAGCGATCGCGCTAGGGTTTTCGAGGGCAGTCAAAAATCCCGGGTTGTTAAAGTTGCCATTACCCGATCCTAAAAAGATATAAATGCTGCTAAATTCGACACCTTGTGCGGAAGTTATCGCTAAGTCGGAAACGTTATCGCCGTTAAAATTGCCAACTGCGATCGCGGTAGGACCCAATACCGAAGTCAAATCAGTTCCAGAGTTAAATCCTCCTTGACCGTTTCCCAGCAAAATAGAAACCCTATTCGAGGTGGGGTTAGCAACAGCTAAATCTAAGATGCCATCGTTATTGAAATCGCCAGTCGCAACAAAAGATGGACTGGTTCCCGCATTAAAATTATTAGGAGAACTAAAGGTATTGAGAACGTGGCCGTAAGCTGCGATCGCTTCTGGCCCAAATGCAATGCCAGCTTTAATTGTCCCCGCTGTCACTGCCAATTCCCAGTCGCCGCCTTTTGCCGCACAACCTGTCAAATTCTCAGAAGCAGCAACATTTGCCCCTGTTAGTTGACTCAAACGCTGTACAAATGCTTTGCCTATATTTCCTTTGGCAACATTACAGCCGTAGAGGAGAATTTCGGCATTTGGGATCAGCGATCGCGCCCATCCTTGGACTGCTGCTGCGTAATTACTCGCGCGATCGCTCAACTTTTCCCAACTCAATTCAACGTTCCCCAGTTGCACGCAACCGGGTTGCCCGTGGGCAATAATGTGAATTATTGAAAATTGCTCTCCCTGCAAAGCTTCGGCAATTTGTTCCAGGCCGTTGCGGTTTGACTCTAATTTAATTACTTCGGTTTCAGGGATAACGCCGTCGATTAAGATTTGAGGGTCGGGGACGGCAGCATCGATAAATGCGATCGCTTTTGTGGAAAGTGGAGTCATTAAGTTTAACATGACACACCTGCTAAAATCCTAAAATTTAAATAGAATATTAGGATATCCTATGACTTATGTTTTTGTTTAGCAGCTCTCCAAAAAATTTTTGTTTTTCCCACTTTAGTTATCAAAAATTCATAGAAGTTTTGATAACTTAACCAACTATATAATCATTGATTTTTAACGTATCGATGATGTACGGATGCCAGTAAATCTTGTTGCATCCAGACAGAGACTCCTGGACGCACTGCGAGACTCAGAAACCAAGTTTTTTACCGAATCTGAGGGCGAGAACGTGTCTTTTCGTACATCAAACCCGGTTTCTCGACTCCGATGGCTAAGTCCTAATCGAGATACTCACGCGGTGCTTTAGTATCTCTGCGGAGAGTCTAACAAAGTTTTCAAGCAATCCCTCGCTGGTCGCGCCAGCCGGGGGCGCAAGCGAATCGCGCCCTATTCCTGAGACGATCGCGTAATATCATCGACGACCGATCGCTTATATTTATTTACAAGTGCCAGCGGGACGCTCGCGATCGTTCAAAAGGCGAGTTAAATCTGCAACAGCGTTCCCAGCGTATAAACGTAAAATACATAAAATGTAATACTTACTCGTATTTTACAGAAAAATCATGCACAGACGAGTTTTCCAGATTGCTATTGTACTTTTCCTCCAAGTCGCCCTGGTTCTAGGTGGATGGGCCGGGCCTGCGGCGGCCCTAACTCCAGAACAGCAGCTTTTGAGCGAAGCTTGGCGAATTGTCAATCGCTCTTACGTGGACGACAAATTCAACAATCACAATTGGTGGTCGATTCGCGAAAAAGCTGTCAAGCAACCGCTCAACGACAGACAGCAGACTTACACGGCGATTCAGGGGATGCTGGCGAATCTCGACGACCCCTTCACTCGACTGCTGAAACCCGAACAGTACCGCAGCTTGCAGGTTAACACTTCGGGAGAACTGACGGGTGTGGGGCTGCAAATTGCGACCGACCCCCAGACAAATACCCTGACTGTGGTGGCTCCTTTGGCCGGCTCACCGGCGGATAAGGCCGGCATCCAACCCCTCGATCGCATTCTGAAAATTGACGGCACTCCCACCTCAGAATTGAGCCTAGACGAAGCAGCAACTCGAATGCGCGGCCGCATCGGCACTCGTGTCACCCTCACCTTGGGACGCGAGGGAAGGGACGCTCCTGAGGAAGTTGAGCTAGTGCGCGATCGCATTGCTCTGAATCCGGTTTACGCCGAATTGCAGTCGGGGTCGGAAAATTTGCCGGTGGGCTACATTCGCTTGAGTCAATTCAGCGCTAACGCCACTGAGGAAGTCGCTCACGCCATCGACCGCTTGGAAAAACAAGGAGCCACCGCCTACATTCTCGACCTGCGGAACAACCCGGGCGGACTGTTGCAAGCAGGGATTGAAATTGCCCGCCTGTGGCTCGATTCCGGGACGATCGTCTACACGGTGAACCGACAAGGCATTCTCGGCAGTTTTGAAGCCTCTGGACAGGCATTGACTGACGATCCGCTGATTGTTTTGGTGAACAAGGGAACTGCCAGTGCTAGCGAAATTTTGGCTGGTGCGCTGCAAGATAACGGCAGAGCGCAACTGGTGGGCGAAAAGACTTTCGGCAAAGGGCTGATTCAGTCGCTGTTTGATTTGTCTGACGGTTCCGGGTTAGCCGTAACTGTTGCTAAGTACGAGACACCGAACCATAAAGATATTAACAAGCTGGGGATTTCGCCCGATCGCGCAGTACCTTTGGAAGCCATCGCGCGCGATCGAATTGGCACCGAAGCCGACTTGCAATATCAAGCTGCACTGCAACTGCTGAAAGAAAAAACCGTGATGGCAAAGTCAGCTTAAGGCAAACTTGGAAGTTTTGAGCGTCGCTGCAGGGCGTCCATACACAAATCTCTCTGTGCGCGGTGCCCACCCTACAACTGCTTTCCCTCAAGGTTGCGCCGTTGATTCTTGGGCATCGGGTGCTTGGGGTTCCTGCAAAATCACCGGACGCTGCTGGGGGTCAGCTTGATTGCTTTGCTCTTGCATTACAGTTTTGGCAAGACTGGGGTCAAAGTAGCGGTTAAAGTCCGATCGCGACTGATTTACTCGCCCTTGGGTAAGATTGACTTCTGCTTGGATTTCGTGCAATTTTTCTTGCACGGCCCGGTAATGAGGCCAAAGCTGAATCAAAGCAGAAGTCGCGCACACTGAAAGTACAATATTGACTGCCAACTTGACTCCTGTTTCGGCCGCCAGCGTTTGGTGAGGGTAGGAACGCTGGCGGCTGCTGGTGCGACGAGGAGTAACCCGAGGGGAGTTTTTTACAGGACGCAGTGGGGTAACGGTCGGTTGAATCGCTTGCATAATTTTTTTTTCAAATACCTGAGACTGACGTTTTAGAGATCAAAAGAGCAAATTCTGAGCTTAACGCACACTCGCCCCCGATCGTCAGGGTGCTGACAGCCAAAATTGTTGAGACCGAGGTGACGCCTGAAGACGGAATTTCCCAACGAAAATGCCTGCCCTGGCAATATCGTCTTGCTGACCACAAACAACCTACTCCCGTGCGGCAGCAATTGTCTGTAATGCGAGAGATTTAACTGCTCAGGCAGGCATTTGGCGTTTCGCAACTGGTGTCTGGAAACTACTTGTACAGTTCAGTAGACAGCCGGAAAGCCAAGATTCCGGGAATCAAAGCAATTACGAGCGCTACGTAGACTTGGGTATCTGTTAAAGACATATTGGGAAAACTCCTTTTCGCGGGCACAAGCTTTCACCAATTTGAGACAAATTGTCGCTTTTGGGAATCATTTGTTACAACTTGCAACACAAATGGTGAGTCCGGGGAGGAGTGGGGGAGGTTCTGAGTGGGGGAATGGGGGAGTTTGTGAGTGTCGGAGACGGAGAATTTTTCCTTGTTTCGTCGGACTGCTTCCTTCCGACTTTGTTCTGAGGCAGTAGTGCAGAATTACCGCATTAGGTTAAGATAAGTGAAGGTGACACTAATTTTCGATAGAGCCAGTGATTTGCGCTGTGCTCTTCAATTTATAAATCTTAGGTGCACAAAATAGTTAATGCTAGATCAATTTCTCGATGCTTCGCCCAGTTTTGGAGTAGACGCCTTTTTCTTATTGTTGGTTTTGGTGGCTTTGGAGGCTGTACTTTCGGCTGACAACGCGATCGCCCTGGCCTCTATTTCTAAAGGTTTGGAAGATGCCAAGCTACAGCGACAGGCTCTCAACTTCGGCTTGGCAATCGCTTTCGTACTGCGAATCTCACTAATTTTAACGGCTACTTGGGTGATCCAATACTGGCAGTTTGAACTGCTAGGTGCTCTCTACCTGCTGTGGCTAGTTTTCCAGCACTTTTCCTCCGATGCTGACGAGGAAGGAGAACATCACGGGCCCCGATTTTCGTCTCTGTGGCAAGCAATTCCAGTCATTGCTCTGACGGATTTAGCGTTTTCTTTGGATAGCGTCACTACGGCGATCGCGATTTCTGATGAAACTTGGCTGGTGCTGACCGGCGCGACAATAGGAATTATCACCCTGCGGTTTATGGCAGGATTGTTCATCCGCTGGCTCGATGAGTTCGTACACCTTGAAGATGCTGGCTATGTCACAGTTGGGCTGGTGGGCTTGCGACTGCTGGTGAAAGTAATTAATGACAATTTAGTTCCGCCGCAATGGCTGGTGGTTTCGAGTATCGCCGTGATATTTGTCTGGGGATTTTCTAAACGCAATACTCAATTGCCCGACGACCCAAAACCTTCGGAAGTTGCTCTCAAGCAGCCCGAATCTGAACCTGTAACGCAGGAGGCGGAAGGACAGAAGTCCGAAATTTAACATACTTTCATCTAGATGTTGCTAGGAAATATCTTTGTCTTTTGTGGGTGTAGAAAATCGATCTTTTAGTATCGATCGATTATGAACATTGCCGTATTAATGTGAGTTCAACAGCCACAGACAACAGAAGATGACCTCAGGAATCAGTTTCTTGTTCTAAATCAATGGAGTTATTAATTTACCAGAAATCCATCTAAAGCTTTAAAATTGTAAAGCCAAACTCGCTCAATTCGCTTGCTCCGGCTCTCGGGGTCATGCCCATAAGCTGCCAAAACTGTTAGCTCAAATGACTCCTTATGAGCTATCTATTTACTTCTGTGGGTTGTTGTTTTTTAAGGTAAGAGATCGGACGATCGCTACTCGGATGGTGGAGGTACGATTTCGATACCGTACTTGGGAGCAGTAGTAAGAATTTTGTCAAGGTCTTCAGGGCTCAAGGATGCTCCCAGGGTAATCTCACCATTCACGGCTTTTCCAACTTCGGCCATAAATTTCTCAAAGCCAGCAGGAGTGACCCAAATCAGCAGTTTAGCGGGTGTAGCGGTGGTATTCGTAAATCGGTGAAGCTGGCCTTTCGGTGAATGAAGAAAGGTTCCAGCCGTCGCCACGAAAGTACGATCGTCAAGCTGGAATTCAATCTCTCCGTCTTGAACATAAAATGATTCATTTTCTCGGTAGTGCCGATGGGTCGGCGTACCGCCACCAGGTGCAACAATTACCTCACAAAGCGCATAGGCTTGACCTGTCTCTTCACCAACTGCTTTGAAGGTATAGAGGTCTTGACCAAAGTAGTAAGAACGACCTTGACCGGGTTCAATAAAAAGTCCGTTTTGATGAATTGTCATTTGTTAATTCCTAAAGCGAAGTGTTAGCTGGCTGGCGATGGCTTTTTGTGGAAAATTATTCACGAAGTCAGAATCTTCTCAATACGCCGATCGGGGATCAGCCACACGATTGCAACTAAAACATACAGCATGAAAGCAAACCACGAGTTGACAAAGGAAAGCAGGATTGCTACGGCATAAATCACCACTGATACCTTACCCTTCAAGTCTCGCCCAAGTGCGATTGCCAGAGTGGAATCTTTACCGTGGTGAGAAATAAGGACACGAGTAAGAATGAAATAAGCGATCGCAGCCAACAACAGCACAGTGCCATAAAGCGCAACTGGCCAGGCCGCGAAGTTGTTCTCGCCTGTCCAGGCAGTGACAAAGGGAATGAGTGACAACCAGAACAGCAGATGCAAATTAGCCCACAACACATTACCATTGACCTGCCGAGCCGCCTGTAACAAGTGATGGTGGTTGTTCCAGTAGATACCCAGATAAATAAAACTGAGTACATAGCTCAGAAATACTGGAAGTAGCGGACGCAGCGCAGCTAAATCAGCTTCATGGGGCACTTTCAATTCCAGTACCATAATGGTGATGAGAATGGCGATTACACCATCGCTGAATGCTTCTAACCTGCCTTTACCCATTTTTGTACATCCTCCTTTTTTGCTGGGGCGGGCGATCGCTCCTAATTCCCAAAATAACTTAGCATAAGGTCGGTTGCAGTGATTTGTTATACCGATGGGCGATCGCTGGCACTTACCAACAAAGGCAACGATTTTGCTTGCCTAATCTCGGCTGAAAACAGATAACCTTAACGGACTTTTCGCCGATCTGTTTAAGCAGTCGATCGGCACGACTTCTTATCAATACCCGATCGCGCAACGGGTAAAACGGGAGAAGCAGTTGTTGAAATAAAAAGAGCGATCGATTAAGGAAGCGCGATCGCAGCTATTTGACATAAATAGTTTGAGCGGTAGAGAGAATTTCTTGACGGCGAATCCAGTTGGAACTGCGCTCGATCGCCCGTTTACTGATTAGATCGACTCGTCTACTTAGCACTGCTTCGAGTTCTTCCTGCATTTGGGCGCGATCGAGTAGACCCCAGTTGGCCGTGGGGGCAAAAGCAACTAGGATATCGATGTCGCTGTCTGCATGAAAGTCGTCACGAAGGATGGAACCAAAGAGGGAGAGTTCGATGATTTGCCACTGTTGGCAGAATTTTGCGATTTGGTCAATTGGTAGGGCGATCGCGGTTTTCATTCAGCCTCCTTACTTATTGACTAAATATTTTGCTTGAGAATGTTCGTCAAGCAGCATTCGTAGGCTCTAGTTGGACTTTTTTTGCTTCCAATCGATAGCGTTCCTCGTCTGCTTCTAATTTTAGGAGTTCCTGATGATTCTGACAGTAATTAATCGCTTCATAGATAGCAGACAGCGGTAAATCCCAATTTTGGGCAGCTTGTTCGGGTGACATCTGATTAGCAGTCATGTCTCGCCAAATAGTCGATGCCAGTAATTTACGTCCCTTAATGTAAAGTTGTTTGCGCCAAGCATGAGGACGCGAAACTAAATATTGCCAATTTTCGATTTCTGGTGTACTTTGCAGCGATTGAACGATCGCACCTAGCAGCGCAAGGCGATCGCTGACTGATAGTTTGCTGGCTTTTTCTTTAAGCTCTTGCAAGGACATAAAAAAATACTCCAACAAAGGTTGGTATTTGAATTATAGTACAAGGGGAGCGCGACCGCGACTATTTGACTACCGATAGTTTGAGCGGTAGAGAGAATTTCAGGACGGCGAATCGGGTTGGAACTGCGATCGTTCGCCCGTTTACTGATTAGATCGACTCCTCTACTTAGCAGTGCTTCGAGTTCTTCCTGCATTTGGGCGCGATCGAGTAGATCCCAGTTGGCTGTGGGGGCAAAAGCAACTAGGATATCGATAGATCGAAGCAGCAAAACGCCTGGGAATCGCTCGCTCTAAAATCACTGATTTGCTGCGTGGCAAACTATCTGAGTTTTCAATCGATCGCCTATTCCGGTTCTTAAACGCGCTGGGTAGTGATGTGGAGATTCGGGTAATTGCAAAACCTGAATCTGATACTCAGGCTAAGACAAGGGTGATTGCTATTTAGGCACAATCTAGCGATGGTTTGCAATTTGTTAGCCTACTCGCTACCGACAGCTAGATTCTGTATTTCTTATTCTCAATATAATTATCAATATTATTCAGCATATGAGTCAGATATTTAACCAATTTATCTTTGTCATCAACTAACTTGCTCCAAATTATTTGACTCGAAGCATCACAAAATGAAACATTTCCATGTGCCAAATCGCATCGTATTTTAACCACAAAATCAAGAATATTATCTATTTCTTTACTCGCCACTCCTAACTTCCCAAAAAAACCATAAATATCTATGAGTTCTTTGATAGTTTTAGCATCCAAATTTCCCGATATTGGAATATTAGATGGATCTAACGAAACCATCTTATCATCCAAAACTGATTTAATTAATTCCTCAAGATTGTCTGCTACAGTATCCTTTTTGATATATGAATCTCTGAAACTTTTACTTAGATCGTTCAGCAACCACAATCTTTTTATTTTCGGACTTAAATCTTTATAAGTTAATTGCTCGATTACAATAACATCATGAATTGCAGTTATACCATTTCTAATAGAAGATTCGACAAGATTGTATAATAGTAGGTAACAATGAGATTTTAAGATTTTTTGGAGATCCCTATCAACAATATATTCACCTGATGGGAAGATGATTGATTTAGTAGACAATGCACCAAGTCCTTCAATTTTATCTACTAACTCAAAATATTTCTGGATTTCTGCTACTCGCCTGTTAAATTCTCTGATGAACTTTTTCATAGGCTTTGACTTAAAAGTTTGTCCTTAACATAGTCAATTCTTTGTTTCATATTCTCAGGCTTGTGAGTTTGGTAGCGACCTATTGGAATACGAAAATAATTGGTTTGATTACTTTTTTCTGAAGGGTTCCACAAATTTTGAACAGTTAAATTAGGTTTTTGCTCAAGAGCCAGATGAGAACCTACTGAAATAGCTTCAAAGTAAGGGCGTGCAGTTGAATCAGAATCATGATTTCTCTTAAATCCACTTGGAAAAGTTTTCTGCACAAAATTCAACATTCTCTCAAAATCCGATGACTTTTTCTGCTTCTCCTCATTTGGGAAATTATTATTTTTTACAATAACATACTCATCAAGAAATCTAGCAACTCCTGTTCTTTCAAGATTGGCTTGATTGTTCTCGCTGGAGAGGTTAAATTCTGGATAGGTTTCAGAAAAAGCAAAGAATCTTAGAACGAGTTCAGCTTCCTCATTTCTATCTTGGAAATATCTGCCAATTGGGCAAAGCTCAATGAGTTTTTTATTTGTAGCGCACTCAAAAATGAAGTCTGTAAAATTACCCCTATAAATACCTTTCCTTGTCTCCATAGGAGTTAAATCAAGGCTACTGGTGTTGATGCGATCGAACATATCATTTCTTACTTTCTCATCAGCTTTGTCTGAGAGAACTATCATTCTGATCGGAGTGTTCTTAAACTTTCTTTGGCGTGATGGTGTGAGATTTTGAAAATAGGAACCATTTAGACAATTTAATATTCTTAGATTCCTCAATCGCAACTGATTTGTCATGAAAGCTGCAAGAGTCCTAACCCTCTGAGATCCATCAACAATCTCTAGTCTTCCAGTTTCTTTAATTTCTGCGACAAAGAGCACGGGAATAGGCAGACCAAGAATAATGGATTCAATTAATCTAGATTGACGATTAATATCCCATACAAATTCTCTTTGATATTCAGGGACATAAATCTCACTGAAATCATCGTCATCTTTTTCGAGGTATTTATTTACTATGAATTCGATCGTGAATTCCCTAGTATCGTAGTCAATTTCTTGCCTTCTTTCGTCAATTTGATCTTCCGCCAGAATTTGCTTTTCTGCCATAGTGATGATGTCTTGCTTAACTGCTTTAGACATAAGAACCTACTTTTTTATAACTTTGCTTAAATAGCTGTAGCATAATTAAAACATAGCCAGGTGTGATTATTGTACAGCCAATATTTATAAGACGCTACAACTAAGGATTAGGGGCTACCGGATTATCGTATCTCATGGATAGGAAGTCGGCTGAATTCTCACACATAACTCAGCAGGTTAGATATATAGTTAGACGCAATATGCAGTCTAATTATCTTAATATTGAGATTTTACCGAATACGGTTTTTGTTTGTCAATCCCCACTGCCGATCGCACTTCAGTCAAAGTTCACCCATTTATCAATACTTATATAGTCCGAAAAATCCAGTTCGCCCTTGTCTTGAAAAAGTTTGATCGGAACGACAGACCATATCCATGCAGCCGGACTCGATCGCACTTGCGTTAAACTAAGTCAGGTAAATGACTTTCTATACTCATGACTATTTTTACTCTGCGATCGATCAAAAAAGACTTCGGCATCAAGGAACTCTTGACAGATGCCAGTTTCAGCCTCGATGAAGGCGATAAAGTCGGACTCATCGGCACCAACGGTTCCGGCAAATCAACCCTGCTGAAAATGATTGCGGGTATGGAGTCGATCGACTCTGGCGATCGCTGGGTCAATCCAGGCTCTAAAATTGTTTATCTCCCCCAACAGCCGGATTTAGACGAAAATCACACTGTCTTAGAGCAAGTATTTGCCGACAGCGGCGAACAAATGGCTTTAGTGCGCGAATACGAGGAAATTTCCGCTCAATTGTCCCACGGCAAAGGCGATACAGACAAGTTGATGGCGCGTCTGTCTGCAGTGTCTGCGCGCATAGACGAGGTAGGCGCGTGGGATTTGGAAACCAAGGCGAAATTGATTTTGACCAAGTTGGGGATTGAGGATTTTGATGCGAAAATTGCCGATTTGTCCGGCGGCTACCGCAAGCGAATTGCCTTAGCAACGGCTTTGTTGTCCGAGCCCGATGTGTTGCTGATGGATGAACCGACAAACCACTTGGATGCGCTGTCTGTGGAGTGGTTGCAGAACTATTTGAACGGCTATCGCGGCGCTTTGCTGCTGATTACCCACGATCGCTATTTTCTCGATCGCGTTACCAATCGCATCCTGGAGATCGATCGCGGCGACCTTTACAATTATGCTGGCAATTACGCTTATTACTTGGAGAAAAAAGCCCTAGCTGAAGAATCCGCCGCCAGCAGTGTTCGCAAACACGCGGGTGTATTGCGGCGCGAATTGGAATGGCTCAAACGCGGGCCGAAAGCGCGGAGTACCAAGCAAAAAGCTCGGATCGACCGCATTAAAGATATGCGAGCCCAGGAGTTCAAAACAGCCAACGGCAAAGTCGAAATTGCCACAGCCGGCCGCCGGATTGGTAAGAAGGTGATTGAGTTGCTGAATATCTGTAAAGCTTACGGCGATCGCACTTTAATTAAAGATTTTACCTACAATTTCACACCCGAAGACCGGATTGGAATTATTGGTAGCAACGGTGCGGGAAAATCGACGCTGATGGATATAATCACCGGACGCATTCAGCCGGATTCGGGTACAGTCGAAATTGGCACAACCATTCATATCGGTTATTTTGACCAGC
Source organism: Microcoleus sp. F10-B2 (assembly GCF_036704965.1). Taxonomy (NCBI): domain Bacteria; kingdom Bacillati; phylum Cyanobacteriota; class Cyanophyceae; order Oscillatoriales; family Microcoleaceae; genus Microcoleus; species Microcoleus sp. F10-B2. The sequence continues at coordinate 17,674 of NZ_JAUBTB010000024.1, forward strand.
ATTCAGAGGATTTGACGCCGAACGAAGACCAGCGAGTTATTGAATACTTGAAAAGCGTGGCCGAGTTGGTGCAAACGGCGGATGGGGAAATCATTACCGCTTCTCAAATGTTGGAAAAGTTTCTGTTTCCACCGAACCAACAGTATTCACCAATTAGCAAACTTTCTGGCGGGGAAAAGCGCCGGTTATTTCTGTTGAAAGTGCTGATGAGCGCGCCCAACGTGCTGATTTTGGACGAACCGACAAACGACCTGGACGTGCAGACTTTGGCGGTTTTGGAGGATTATCTCGAAGATTTTAACGGCTGCGTGATTGTGGTGTCTCACGATCGCTATTTTCTCGATCGCACGATCGACATGGTTTTCGCCTTGGAGCCTGGGGGAAATTTGCGCTTGTATCCCGGCAATTATTCGGTGTATTTAGACTACAAGAAAGCCGAGGAAGCTAAGGAAATCAAAGGGCAAAAAGAAAAAGAAAAACTTACACGAACAGTTGAATCTAACAATTCAAAACCAACAAATTCCACTCAAAAATCTACCAAAGTTTCCTTCAATGAGAAGCGGGAATACGAACAATTAGAAAGTAAAATTCCGCAGATGGAAGCTGAAAAAGAAGACATTGAGAAGATTTTGTCTCACAATGCTCCGAGCGGGTTTGCAGAGATGAAGAAGTTATCGGAGCGTTTGGCTCAGTTGACGCAGGAGATCGATCGGGCGACTGAGCGCTGGTTGGAATTGGCGGAACGGGTGGGTTAATTTGGGTTGTCCGAGCGTTGTCTTTAGCTCCTGCTAACAATGACAGGAGCTAGAGGAATTATAAGTTAAAAAATCCCATGCTGAAACGAATATATATTGACAATTTTCGCTGTTTGGTAAATTTTGAACTAGAGCTTGATGCAATTAATCTATTTCTGGGTTCTAACGGATCGGGTAAATCAACAGTTTTTGAAGTCTTGCAGAAAATCCAAGCATTTGTCAGCGGCGACAGTAAGGTAGAAGCAATTTTCAAACCTGCGGACTGCACCCGCTGGCAAACTTTACAAATTCAGCGTTTCGAGCTAGAAATTCTCGGTAATGGCGGCTCCTACACATATCAATTAGGAATTGAGCGCAATCGAGATAAATGTCGTGTTGGGTACGAGCGTCTGTTCTTTGATAACCAGCCTTTACTAAAATTTGAATTAGGCGAAGTTCAACTCTATCGAGATAATTATTCAGAGGGCCCGCAATACCAGTTTGACTGGTCGCAATCTATGCTGGCTTCATTAATGCCAAGAAACGACAACACGAAGTTAACTTGGTTTAGAGAACGGATGGCGCGATTTATCATCGTGCAAGTTGTTCCTAGCTTGATGGTTGATGAAAGTAGCCAAGAACAAATGCGTTTGACTCCTCAGATGGAAAATTTTGTTTCTTGGTATCGCTACTTATCGGAAGACCAAGGTAAAATTGCTGAAATTGGAAATATTTTAAGAGAGGTTTTGGATGGATTCACAAATTTTAAGTTTGAGCGAGTAAGCGAAGATAATGTGGTGTTAAAACTGCGGTTTTCAGGAGAAACAGATAACAGCAAGTCAATTGAATATCGTCTCGGAGAATTGTCGGACGGACAAAAAACATTAGTTGCTTTATACGCGCTGATTTACGGTACAAAAACTGAAGACTATACCTTGTGGATTGATGAACCGGAAAACTTTTTAGCATTGCCAGAAATTCAACCCTGGCTGATTGAGCTTTATGACCTTTGTAGCGAAGGAAAAATTCAAGCATTACTAATTTCTCATCATCCTGAGTTAATTAATTACCTTTTATCTTCACCGATTGGCTATTGGTTTGAGCGTCAAAGCAATGCTGCTGTTCGAGTCAAACGAATTAGCGATAAAGTAGCTGACAATTCTGGCTTGACAGTTTCTGAACTGATTGCACGGGGATGGTTGAATGAGTCAGCGTAGAGTTCAGATTGTCATTCTCTGCGAGGACAAACAGCAGGAGGTTTTTGCGCGTTATTTCCTAAAAAAGCGAGGTTTTACAGGTCTAATTCGGGCTAAAATATGTCCGCCCGGTAGCCAAGCTGGAGAACAGTATGTACGCACTGAGTATCCGAAGGAAGTGAAAGCTTATCGCCAGAATAAAAACCGGGTGGCGATTGGATTAGTTGTGTTAATTGATGCAGATACGGGTACGCTGGCAGCAAGACTTAATTGGTTAGCTAGTGTGCTTGATGAACATAAGCAGGAAAATAGGAAACCGAATGAAGCGATCGCGATTTTTGTTCCCAAGCGCAATATAGAGACTTGGATACACTACTTGCAGAGAGAAACTGTGAATGAAGAGGATGATTATGCAAAATTTGAGAAAAATGAAGCTGCTTGCAAAACCGCTGTTGAGGATTTAGCCGATCGATGTTATTATCAGAGCTTACCAGAAGATGCGCCGCCATCGCTTCAGGCAGCTTGTGGGGAATTACAGCGGTTGTTACCGCTGTTGCAGCCATGAGTTATGAAAAAATCTGCAACCTGTTATTACTGTCAAGCAAACTGACTAACAAACTTAAGACAGGTAAAAGTCTGAAATCGTTGTCAAAGCTGCAATGCGATCGGAAACAGCGACAATAAACCCGCTTTTTTTGCGATCGCCTCAAGTAAAGCTGTGTGTCAAAAACTGCGAAGCCCCGGACGGTGGGGTTGACAAAAGCAGTAGAATGTGCAGTAAAAGTCAGGGTAAGCAAATAAGACTGGCAGCAGAAAACAGGGGCGAAAAAGCCCAAAACAGGTAAAACAAAAGTTGATCGGGCAAAGTAAGTTGGCCGAGGACTAAAAATATGGTGATGAGTGAGATACAATTGACCTGTTCTGAGCCAAGAATTGGTCAACATCACAAGTATCCTGTAGAAGTCTGAAGTTGAGAATCTCAGGGTTGTCGAGGAGCGGGAGCAAACAGAAAACTATGCCTCAAAAAGTAATCGCCAAACAGATGTCTTTGGAATCAGCGTCAGAGCCGATCGCCGTGAAGGCGACGGTGGAAACAGTGCCAGCCGAAGCAGTGGCAGTAGAGTCCTACGCCGATCGGTTGATGGACGAACTGTTTGAAGGAGTCGATCAAGCATTCGACGGTAGTGGCGGACTGCCATCCGAACCCGTGCAGCCAGAATTCGTGGCGCTCAAGTCGATCTCGGTACCTCAAATAGTTTTGTCCCAGTTGACACCCCCCCAGCCGCAGGGAGGCGAAAAAGACGTAGAAGCGATCGCCCGCCAAGTCGCCCTAGAAACAGCCAAAAAACAGCAGTCCAAACAATCATTCGACAGAATGCTGCTGGGAGCAGCATTTGGATCGCTGCTGCTAGTCATGGGGTTATGGCTCGCAAGCAGGTCGGGACTGGTGCGCTTGCCCGCCGCGCCAGCACCAGAGACACCGACGGCAAGTGGCAAAACAGCACCAGACACCAAGTTTGTCGAATACGTGCAGCGCTCGCTAGAAGCGATCGAACAAAAAAAAGCACCCCGGGCTAACCCCCAACTGGCAGGAGTTCCGGGAGTTGCCACCCCAGGGACGCTGCCGAGCATTCCAATTTCCGGCGCGCCTCCGGCAACCGCAGGTCTTTCGACAGCAGTCAACCGCATTGCTAATGCCCTAGAACAAGCTGCCGCTCAGCCCGGAGCACCAGCACCCCAAGTCGTAGTCATCCCTCCCCCCGCTCAGGTGACTGTGGCTCCGGCTGCTCCGGTAGCTGCGGCTCCGGTAGCTGCTGCTCCGGCTGCTCCTCAAACCGCCGCAGTTTCCCCATCGCCGGCGGCTCCAGCCTCCGGTCGCGCGATCGCGGCTGCGGGATCTAGAACTCCCCTCGCCGCTTCCCCTTCGCCCTCGGAGTCTCCCGAGCCGAAGATTTTGGCTCGCGAAACCGAACCGGCACCAGCGCCTGCTGCCCAGGAAGCAGCGCCCGCACCCCAGCAGCCAGCACCAGCCCTCAGCAGCGCCCCGACTTCCGCGCACACGCTGGTAGGGATTTTGGAGTTGGGCGATCGATCGGCGGCTTTGTTTGAAGTAGACGGCGTAGCCCGCAGAATTTATGTCGGCGAAAGCATTGGCGCTAGCGGTTGGACGCTGGCAGAAATCAAAAATCAAGAAGCTGTTATCCGCAAGGGAGGAGATGTGCGATCGGTTTTTGTCGGGCAAAAGTTCTAATCAGTCATCACTCATCAGTCATTAGTCATTAGTCATTAGCTATGAGTTAGGTCATCAGTAATCGGTAATCGGCAGCGATCGGGGTGTACCTCACGAGCAGTGAAAACAGTTATAATATAGGAACAGCCAACACGTTCTTAATTGCTGAAACCATTGCTCTTACTGCTTCTTTCTTCTATCCGTTAAATCGGTTCCACAATTCGTTGCCGAACTTTATTTTGCTATAACTAACAACTAATGGCCGATAATCGATCGCCGGAGACTAAGCACCAATGACTAATAACTAATGACCCATGACTAATGACCCATGACTAATGACTCAGGACTTATAAAAAATGGGCTTATTTGACGATTTCAGCCGTTTTCTAGAAACCAGATTAGAAGAATTTTTGCGCAGCAATCCCCATCTGGAATTGCAGGCAATAGAAGAACAACTGAAGGAACAAGAAGAAGACACTCTGCGGCTGATTCTTGATATCCAAAAACAAGAGAAAAAACTGCAAGCCGAAATTCTCTCCGCCGCCCAAGAAATTCAGCGCTGGAATGATCGAATCAACAAAGCAAAAGCTGCTCAAAGGCTCGATTTAGCTCAAGCCGCCCAAGAGCGGCAAGCAGCTTTGCTGCGTCAGGGAAATCAGCGCTGGGGTCAAATGCAAGGCTGCAAAGAACGGATTGAAAAAGCCAAAGAACTGTACCGCCAAATTCAAGTACGGCGAAAAGAAGTCCGAGTAAAAGCAGCAGAAGCTGCAACTCGCACTACCACTAAAACAGAGCAAAATTGGGATACAAAGGGTTGGAATCAGAGTTCAAATTACAACAGTTTTAATGCAGCAGATCCTTTAGAAGAAAAGTTTCAACGCTGGGAAGCAGACGAAGAACTCGATCGAATGAAGCGGAATATAGGCCGATAGTTACGAAAGCATCCCAATCCTTTAGGGACGGGTTCACCCCGAACTCGGATTCCCAGTGCAAATATTCGTCAACCCTCCAGGGGCTGCGGTATGGCGATCGGTCTGCGAGACTTGATATAATTAAAATCCTAAAATTGAAGGGACAATAAATCAATTGTCCCTTCAATATTCTCACCTAATTAATTAGCTCGATCGCACTACAGGAGAGAAAAATCTGTCCCAGTAATCGCGCTTGCAGGCACATTCCTGAGAGTTGCCAAAAGTTGACCGGAACCAGTAACTCGGATCAGAGTAGAACTATTCTCCGCAACAATGCTCAGTTGCGAGAAATTCAGACCGCCAATTAAGCCGATCGAATCGATGCCGTATTGAAAGTCTAAAATAGTCTCGGTGCCGAGGTCAATACCCAACATAAATCGATCGTTCCCGGTACCCCCAATTAGAGTATCGTTCCCCTGATCTCCAAACAACCAATCGTCCCCAGCACTGCCGAGCAAACTATCCTCATCCTTGCCGCCGTAAAGACTATCGTTCCCAGCATCCCCGTTGACAGTATCCTGACCTTCATTGCCAAACAGCAAATCGTTGCCCGAACCGCCGCAGATTTGGTCTTTTCCGCCAGCGGAACCGACGGGCAGAGGGCTGCCAATATCCCCGTACACAGTATCTTCCCCCTCGCCTCCGCAGATAGAATCGCTGCCTTCATCCCCAAACAGCAGGTTGCTGCCCAATTCGCCGACAACTAAGTCATCGCCCTTACCAGCACGCACTGTATCATCACCGTCACCGCCTGCGATCGTATCTTGATTTTTCTCCCCGCTGAGGAAGTCATCGCCCGCCAAACCGAAGACCAAATCATTGCCAGTCAAATCCGGGTCGAAGGGGTTAATAGTTCCCCCGTAGATAGTATCGTTACCCTGGTCGCCAATTAAAGTATCGCTCTCTTGGTCGCCAAAAACAATGTCGTCATCTTTGCCGCCGTAAACAACATCGTCGTTCTTGCCCGCAAAGATTAAATCATCTCCAGCAACCCCATTGACGTAATCATTACCCTCATTGCCAAACAGCAAGTCCCTGTCTATATCAGGGCCAACCGGGAAAGCACTGTTAAGTCCCCCGTAAATATTATCGCTGCCCCGCAAGCCTGCCAACAAATCATCGCCGTCAAAACCATTTATTTCGTCATCGTTATTGCTGCCGAGAATAGTGTCGCTGCCGTTAGTACCGTTGCGGGTATTAGTGACAGAACTCGGGCCGCGAACACTGCCAATACTCGGCAAAACAATTTGCGAACAAAAGCAGTCAGCATCTTGTCCTTCTTGCGGTGGCGGTTGCACTTGGGCGAAGGAATTGCCAAAGTTAATATTGTCAACATTAGTGCCGCTGACAGCAATAATATCAGCAGGATTAGCAGTAGTTTGCGTCCAACCAGGTTGATTAACTTCCCGAACTTGATAAGTTCCGGGCCCTAAATTAGAGAAAATGTAGGCACCTAAACTATCAGTTGAAGTGTTAACTTCTCCAGCATCTAAAGAGTCGTTGCTATTAGCGTCAAGGAAGATTTGCCAGTTGGGCAATAGCGGTTCTTGAGCATCCAAAACCCCATTGTTATTCAGGTCATTAAACTTGCTGCCGGAGATACTAATATTTTGGAAATTGCCAAAAATAATTCCACTACGACTTTCGCCACTGCCGAGATTAATCGGCGCGGGATTAGTAGTCGTTTGCGTCCAACCAGTCTGCTGCACTTCCCGCACGTTGTAAGCGCCGGGATTGAGGTTGTTGAAACTGTAATTGCCAGAATTGTCAGTGGTAACAGTAGTTTCGCCCGAATCTAAAGAGTTGTTCCCGTTAGCGTCGAGGAAAATTTGCCATCCAGAAAGACCGGTTTCCTCCGACTCCTGAGTGCCGTTGCCGTTGCCGTCGTTGAATTTAAGACCGCTGATGCTGCCTTGTTGCACGGGAGTAGGGCTCGGAGTTGGAGGCGGAGTCGGAGTCGGAGTCGGAGGCGGAGTCGGAGTTGGAATAGGTATTGCTTGGTTGCCGAAATTCACTGTAGCAGGAGTAGTTTGACCCGCAGCCAGCGTTACTGCAACTGGGTTGGGAGTTGTTGGCTGGCTGTTGGCCGGTACAACTTCCCGGACGCTGTAAGTACCAGCAGGCAAGTTGGGGAAAGTGAAGCTGCCGTTGGCGGCGGTAGTTGTGGAAGTTTCGCCGGCACCGAGGATGCCGTCACCGTTGGTGTCTAGGAAAACAGTCACTCCGGCGACGCCAAGTTCTCCGGCAGCTTGAGT
>NZ_JAUBTB010000024.1:25069-85465 GCF_036704965.1 Microcoleus sp. F10-B2
GCACCGAGGATGCCGTCACCGTTGGTGTCTAGGAAAACAGTCACTCCGGCGACGCCAAGTTCTCCGGCAGCTTGAGTACCGTTGCCGTCAGTGTCGTTGAATTTGATGCCGGTGATGCTGCCGAGTACAGCGGGTATTGCTTGGTTGCCGAAATTCACTGTAGCAGGAGTAGTTTGACCCGCAGCCAGCGTTACTGCAACTGGGTTGGGAGTTGTTGGCTGGCTGTTGGCCGGTACAACTTCCCGGACGCTGTAAGTACCAGCAGGCAAGTTGGGGAAAGTGAAGCTGCCGTTGGCGGCGGTAGTTGTGGAAGTTTCGCCGGCACCGAGGATGCCGTCACCGTTGGTGTCTAGGAAAACAGTCACTCCGGCGACGCCAAGTTCTCCGGCAGCTTGAGTGCCGTTGCCGTCAATGTCGTTGAATTTGATGCCGGTGATGGTACTCAGCGGCACGACAACGGGAACAGGCTGTGCGGAAAATTCAGAAGTGTTGCCGGCGGCGTCGGTTGCTGTCGCGGTGATTAATTGGCCTGCGGTGACTGCTGCTGGGAAAGTTTGATTGAAAGCAGCGTTGCCCGTGGCATCAGTAGTTACCGGGACAGAAGCGATGAAGGTTTGACCTTGGGTGCCGGGGGAAGTGTTGGCGAAAAATTGGAGCGTGAAGTTGGTATTGGGGGTGCTGTTGTAAGTTCCCGCGACGGTGACGTTGCCAGCACTGGCGGTAGCGGTGGTGAGTACGGGGGTGTTTTGGAGGTTGTTTGCACCAGTGTCTGCGTCGCCCGCATCGTTGGCGGTGATGCCGTTGTTGCCGAGGTCGATGCCTAGGCCGGCGTTGGCGAATATCGAGTTGTTTTGGATGCTGTTGCCGGTGCCGGAATTAACTGTGACCCCAGCTATAGCGTTATTGGCTATTGTATTCCCCAGGCCAGGTGCTGTGCCGCCGATCGCATTATTGGAAGAGTCAACCAATACCCCAGGAGCGTTATTCGCCACTGCGGTAGTGCCGTCGGTTCCGACGCCGATGAAGTTTCCCCGCACAAAGTTACCTGTAGCTCCGGCATTAATGATGACACCGCTACTGCTATTGCCAGAAATGACGTTGCGCTCGCCTGCCGTCGAGTCCCCGCCAATTGTATTGTTGGTGGCATTCGCAGTGATGGCAACGCCAAAACCGCCGTTGGCGATGGCTGCCGTACCTGCGGTATTGGTGCCGATGAAATTGCCCCGCACACTGTTCCCTGTGGCACCGACACCCGAGATGCTGATGCCACTGCCAACATTGCCAGAAATAATGTTCCGAACCGCTGCTGTATTGCCACCGATCGTATTGTTGAGCCCATTGTCTATGACGACGCCAGCACCGTTGCTCAAGGTTGTTCCAGCGGCATTGAGGCCGATGAAATTGGCTTGGACAGCGTTGCTGCTGCTATTGTCAACAATGCTGATGCCGCTGTTAGCATTACCGGAAATGACGTTGCCAGCACCTGTTGCACTACCGCCAATCGTATTATTGTTTGCGCTTCCCTGGAGAGCTACGCCCACACTATTTGCAACTGCATTGTTACCGCTGACATCTGTGCCGATGTAGTTGCCTAGGAGTTGGTTGTTGATGGCTGCCGTGCCAGCAATGACTGCCCCAGTACCGTTACCGGAAATAATATTGCGGGCAGCAGCCGTGCTGCCCCCAACTATATTGTTAGCTGCCTCTTGGATAACTACTCCGGCACCGATGTTGGCTACTGCAGCCGTGCCCGCTGCATTAGTGCCGATGAAGTTGCCCTGTACAGAGTTGCTCCCGCCAGCAATGATGACACCGAAAGTAGTATTGCCGGAAATGACATTGCGATCGCCCGGGTTAAGCCCGCCAATTATGTTACCGGTCGCACCGGACTGAATAACGAGGCCAAATACGCCGTTGGGCCTGGGCAGAGTGCCGGTGGCATCAAGACCGATGTAATTGCCAGATACTGTGTTCCCATTGCTTTCAACGGAGATGCCGGCGTTGGTGAAGCCATTGATGATTAATCCCCGCACCGTGCTGCCACCGCTACCAGCAGCAAAGATCAGACCGTTTCCAACAGTATTGTTGCCAGATAGCTCGATAAGTGGGATGCCTGCAAATCCAGCCTGCAAGGTAGCGTTGATGATTACGGGAGCGGTAATAGGTGGCAAGAGCGAGAGGGGCGCGATCGTCTGCGGGCCTGTACCAATGGCAAAGTTAATATTGTGCGGCGGTGCGGCCGCTGCATTGGCATCCGTAATCGCTTGTCGCAGCGAACCCGGCCCGGCATCGTTGGTATTAGTAACAGTGAATATCGCCAAGGTGTGCGCGTAATTTGCCATCACCTCCGGCTCGATCGCCAATCCTGTTTTAATCGCTCCTGTCGCGTATTCAAGTACCCAGTTTCCGCCTTTTTTGGCACTCCCCGTAATATCTGCTGAAGCGGCAATATTAGCTTTTGTTAACTTGCTCAGCTTTTGTACAAAAGCTTCTCCTTTTTTACCTGCTGCTATGTTGCAACCATAAAGCAGAATTTCAAATCGATTTTGAACTGAGTTGACAGATGACGAAAACCACCGTTTCAAACAGCCGCGATATGTTTCTAAATTGTCAGAATTTAGGCTAGTTGGCCCTAGCTGCAAACTTCCCGATTCCCCGTGAGAAATAATGTGAACGCTTTCTATACCTTTGCGGCTCTGCAATGCTTCGGCAATTTGTTCGATGCCATCCCGCGTGCGATCGACTAAAATTACCTCCATCCCCGCTTTAACACCGACCGCCAGACTTTGCCAATCTTCAACTGCTGAATCTACGAAGACTATGTGTAGGTTTTTCATAATTACTGTTGCCCCATGCACCTAAGTAGGTTTTCAAAATGTTGTTTCCGTGCGATGATAGTCGCTACTTCAATCCACCACAAATACGGCTACCACAAAACTCGCCTGCAACTCAGTAAAAGTTGTACAGACAAAGCTTTACAATTATCTATTTTTGTGCTTCTTGTAAATCTGTTGGAGCTGGAAAGTTGCTCGATCGCACTTTTTCATTCTCAACTTAAAAAAAACAGACCCCAGGTACACCTAGCTTGTTCCCGATTACGGAAATTTTTCAAAAAATGTAAGTATAATTTACACAACTTAATGTTCGGTTTTTTACTAAGTACACTTTGGTGAAAAAGAATCCAACTCTGTATAAGTTCCAAACCCAGAGAGTGGTAGGTATTCAGCCATTCTTCAATCTCCAATCTCCAGTCTCGAACCTCAAACCGCAGGGCTGGGATTTTGGCAAATTCAGCGTGTCCCTCATAACATAGAGGAATAGTCGCCTTCATGGCATTATAGAAACTTGTCTCTCACATAATTGAAATAGATGACCGCTCAAAACTCCCCTGTTTCCCCCGTCACTTGGATAGAAGACAGAGTTCTGCTAATTGACCAAAACCGATTGCCGAAAGAATACGGTGTAGTCGAAATTAGCCGCTGCGAAGATATGGCTGAGGCGATTAAAACTATGATAGTCCGAGGTGCTCCGGCGATCGGGGTAGCAGCAGCTTACGGGATGTATTTGGGGGCGCGAGACATCGAAACTGGCGATCGCACCGAGTTTTTAACTAAACTAGAACAAGTTGGCGAGTTATTGCGATCGACTCGTCCCACTGCGGTTAATTTGTTTTGGGCAATATCGCGAATGCTCAAAACAGCCGAGAGAACTAGCGGTTCTGTCGAACAAGTGCAAAAAACTTTGTTAGAAATGGCCAAAACCATTCAAGCAGAAGACTTGCAAACTTGTAAAGATATCGGCGACAAAGGTTTAGAAGTTCTGCCAGCTACACCCGAAAAACTAAACTTACTAACTCACTGCAATGCAGGTGCCTTAGCAACAGCCGGCTACGGAACTGCTTTAGGTGTATTTCGTTCTGCTTGGCGAGAAGGAAGACTCGGAAGAGTTTTTGCAGACGAAACTCGGCCCCGTCTCCAAGGTGCAAAACTGACCACTTGGGAATGCGTCCAAGAAGGAATTCCCGTGACATTAATAGCAGACAATATGGCCGCTCACTGCATGAAACTCGGCATGATTCACGCAGTAGTTGTCGGTGCAGACAGAATCGCTGCTAACGGCGACGCTGCTAATAAAATTGGCACTTACAGTTTAGCAATTGTTGCCAAAGCTCACAACGTCCCGTTTTTTGTCGCCGCTCCTCTGTCAACAATTGATTTTGAACTTTCCGACGGCAGCAAAATCCCCATTGAAGAACGCGATCCAGTTGAAATGTATCAAGTTGGAACTACGCGAATTTGTCCTGTGGGAGTCGAATTTTACAATCCCGCTTTTGACGTAACTCCGGCGGAGTTAATATCGGGAATAATCACAGAACACGGCACGGTTGCTCCTGGGGCATTGAAACAGTTTCAGGCAAAACAATTAGTTTGATTGTATGTTCCTCAACCGCTCATTCCACCTGTTGCCTGTGAAATTAAGCAGGATTTATAGCAGCCGCAACTGGCAGCTCAAAGTTGCACTCGCAGTTCTAACTCTGCCAGTTGTTTTGAGTCCAGTCTCGGAAGCTCAAGTCTCACCAACGCTTAAACCTCAAGAATCGCAAGCGAAAAATTTTGTGGGTTCGATGAATAAAGCCCAGCAAGTTTACTATGCTGAAAAAGCAGGCTTTACAAGTTCTGTTTCCAATCTATTGGTTTATATGGGTCTCCAAATTAAACCTAACGCAGCTAATTACAGCTACTCGATCGGCATGGTGAAAAAAGGTGCTGTATTTAACTACGGAGTATCGAAGCAAGCTAATCTCAAAAGTTTTGTGGGGGGAGTCTTTTTGGTGGGAAACAAGACCCAAACAATCTTGTGTCTAAATGTTGCTCCTGGCAAGACTAAACCAGCTAATCCAACTAATACCAAAGGGGTTTTAGCCTGCGGTGCTAATACAGCAAAAGTTGCTCCATAAAATATGTCTAATTTACTGGGTAATTTAGCAAATAACTGGATAGTAAATGCAGATTTAGCTAAGAAATTGCTGGAACAAGAAGCTACATTACTAGATGCTCGCGCACCTATTTTAAAGTGGTTTTGCCGTCTCCCACCAGCTATTCCGGTAACTTGGCAGGAATTTTCGCGATCGGACTTTCCCCAAAAGGGAAAAATTATTGAAAATAACACAGTTTTAACTCAAAAACTGCAAGCAATTGGTATTTATCAAGACAAACCTGTGATAGTGGTTGCCGATTCTGTGAAAGGGTGGGGCGAAGACGGGCGAATTGTTTGGATGTTGCGGACTTTGGGACACGAAAAGGCAGTTTTTGTCGATGGAGGATATCGGGCTTTAATCAAAGCTGGAATTAATCGAGTAAAAGCTGCACACAATCCACCGAAAACAGGAGATTTTGTAGTATCTCGCCGCTCGAATTGGGAAATTCAGCGGGATGAATTGACAGCTATTTTAGGAGATGAGAATTTAGTAGTTATCGACGCCAGAGAACCGCGAGAATATGCAGGTAAAACACCTTATGGAGAAAAGCGGGGCGGTCACATTATCGGGGCGGTTCACCTCTACTACAAACAGTTAACGGACAAACAGGGACAACTGCTGAGTCGCCGGGAAATTGTCGCTATTTTGCAGCAAAAAGGAGTTTTGCAGTCAACTCAAATTGTGAGTTATTGCTCCGGTGGAATTCGCTCTGCATGGTTGACTTCAGTGTTGACAAATGTGGGATTTTGTGCTAAGAATTATGCAGGTTCAATGTGGGAATGGTCGGCGTCGCCTGCAGATAGTTATCCTCTTTCAATAAGCCTTTCAGGGGCGGGCTAGGAGCAACGGCCCACAAGAAAATTTAATGTTTGTAGAACAGGCCGGAAAGCCTGTTCTTGAGAATGGTATCTGAACTCAGATTCAACCTATTAACTACAAACGATCGAGGTTGAGAATCTCAACCGACTTGTTCGATATACTGAGCGAGATCGTCGCGCAGGCGGCTGAGTTCGGCTTCGGTGGTCACGCGCACGCGATCGTCCCGAACCGTAATCAGCACTTTTGCAGCAAAAGGAGTTGGCCAGATATTCGGGTTGCAGAAAACTTCCAAAAATACATCTCCTGCATACCGGTATTCCATCGGTTTTTGGGGAGAAGCTTTAGCGCCAGCGGTTTTGGCGGCTACAGCTTTCAAGCTTTCCATCAAAGCTGCAATTTCGTTTTGCAAATCCCGGGCGGCTTGCGGGGAAAAGCTAAAGGAGACAGAACCTTCGACTAAATTCAGTGTCAGCGGAGAAAGAGACATGGGCAATGAAATTTAACATACAATTGTTAATGATAAAATATACAATAACCTAAAAGAAGTACCTGCCAGCTAAATTGGGATGTGAAACTGGTATTAATTAAAACTTATCTCAAGAAGCTAGCCTAAATTAATGAATATAAATCCAGTCGCAAGCTAGATTCCGCAAGAGTTTTAACCTGTTATGACTTGATAAGCTTTAAACTAGAAACCAGAAAACTTGACGGCTGAGCGAGGAGATTTTATGGTTGCCGATAACCGTTCCGAAGTCCGCAAGGTTTTAATAATTACTTTATTGCTAAATTTGCTGGTGATGGCAATAAAAGCAGCCGTGGGATGGCTGACTGGTTCCCTCAGTTTGTTGGCAGATGCTTTGCACAGCGTCACGGACAGCGCTAATAATATTTTAGGATTGGTAACTAATCATTATGCCAATCCGCAGCCCGATCGCGATCATCCCTACGGACACCAGAAATTTGACGCTCTCGGAGCTCTGGGAATTGCTGTTTTTCTGGGAATTGCCTGTTTTGAAATTCTCAGCGGCGCTGTCGAAAGGCTGATTAACGGGGGTAAAGTTGTCAAAATATCCCCAAATGAACTGTGGATTTTGCTGATTGTACTGGGGATTAATATTTTTGTCACTTTTTATGAGCGCACAGTTGGCCAACGTCTTGGTAGCGCGATTTTAGTGGCTGACGCTCAGCACACGATGAGCGATGTTTGGGTGACAATTATGGTCATCGGCGGGTTGATTGGTGTTTGGCAAGGAGAGGTTTTAAACATACCTCAACTGCAATTCCTGGACGTGTTTTTGTCTTTTCCTGTGGCTGTTTTGGTGTTTAGCAGCGGTTGGAAAGTTTTAAGGGAAAATCTGCCTTGGTTGGTGGATGAAATGGCGATCGCACCGGAGGTTATTCACGCGATCGCAATGGATGTGCCCGGCGTTGTTAATTGTCACTCGATCGCCTCTCGTGGCGTTGTAGGGCGTCAAGTATTTATTGATATGCACATGATTGTGGATGCTGTCGATGTAGAAACAGCTCACCGGATTACAGAAGAAGTAGAAGCCCGTTTGGAAGAACGTTTCAGCCCTGTACGCATCTTAATTCACGTTGAGCCGCCAGCTTACGAGTCCGACCAAATTAGCTACGATTCTGAAGAAAAGGAAGAAGGAAAGAGGAAGCAGGAAGGAGGAAAAATGTAGGCTGTATCCCCAGCAAACAGCAGGTTGAGGGATGAAGGAGGAAGGCGGTTTTTGCGATCGCAATTCCTCCAATTTTTTAAATGCTATCAAGGGAATTAGAGCGATCGCACTTAATTTAGTGCTAGTTTTCCACAGGAAAATGGGGTTTTTCCACAGAAATCAGCAAGTTTTCCACAATAGCTTTGATAATTATCGAGCACAAGACTATTGGTACAAGTTCCGAGTTTTTTGGATTTCTACGGCCATTTTCTGTCGCAAGTCCCAAGGTAGCAGAATTTCGACTTCTGAACCTAAAGCGCGCAACCACCTCAGCGGGTAGTAGTCTGTCTCTCGGTAAGTGACTTGGTAGTAAGCATCGTCGGTTGGGCGAGACTGGAGGATTTGTAAAAGTGCTTCTCGCTGTTCTGGGTTGGGAGTATATTGTTTGATTAATGTGGCGGCGCGATCGATATCTATGGCGGTAAAAGTATTATGGATGCTGATTCCTTGAAGGTAGGAGCGAGCAAAAGTGCGATCGAACCGCAATACCATTAGCGCAGTTTCTTTATAAAAATCGCAGCCCCAAGCTTCTTTTAACATATCGTTAACTGTTTTGGGAGTTGGCAGGTTATTTTCCTGATATTTTTCCTTGAGTAATTGGGGAACCCGAGCATCTTGCCAATCCAAGGATTCTAGACGTTTTGAAATAATGCGATCGAGCCGATATTTGTACCAATTAATTTCATCTCTGGGAGTGCTGCCGTA
The DNA here is from genome assembly GCF_036704965.1 of Microcoleus sp. F10-B2. NCBI lineage: Bacteria > Bacillati > Cyanobacteriota > Cyanophyceae > Oscillatoriales > Microcoleaceae > Microcoleus > Microcoleus sp. F10-B2. The sequence goes on from NZ_JAUBTB010000024.1 coordinate 33,299, forward strand.
GGCACACAAATATTTAGCTCGATCCATAAAGTAAATACAAACAGGATAAACAACGCACTCCTTAATTTGATTTTGATGAGCGCTGCGATAAGTTAATAGCAAAGGAGCGATGTTGCCCGACTCCCAAATTTCCTGCAATTCGCTCTGAAATTGATCTACAGCATCTTCGAGGATACTGGATTCTGGCACTAAATAATCAACATACAAAAAAACGCGATGATTATTTTCATCTCCTGCTGCTAAAACTTGTTCTGCCAACAAAGGCAAACTCGGATCGAGAAAACTAAACATATCCAGATAAATCTGTGCTTTAAAACTCAAAGTGCTATCCGTATTAGAGTCTTTCGATCTATCGAACATTGACGGTATTGTTTCTACTCGGCGATAACTCTTACTTCTGCCAGGAGTATCAGTGACTCGTTGCAGCCAATTCCGACTCACCAGCAAATCGAAATCATTTTGCAGAGATTTGCGAACTTGAGCAAATAACTTTTCTGCCAATACCTCGTCTAAATCGAGTTCGGAAATTGCAATCTGTTTTTGTAAAGAGTGTCGCCACTCGTTTACAGACACGTCCTCTTTAATCAACCACTGTTTCGTTGTTTTGTTGCAAGCACAATTTTGCTCTGGATAGTTGGCAATATCTTCTTGCTTTTCATCTTTGTAATTCTCGCCAAAGAAAGCTGCGCGCCAATCAGCATAGGTAAAAGAATTAGCAAGGGCATTATATCCTTCGTCGCTGTAAAGCCAACTTAACAAAACCCATAACCTGATGGCGCGGGTCAGATTTTGCATTTGGTCGATCGAGCCGTTGGCTAACTGCTGTAAAATTTTGGGGTTGGGGGGATCGCGAAAGGTTGCGCTCATGGTGGTTTGGTGAATTTATGTTTTTTATAGCTTAAGGGCGATCGGAAGGGGGTGTTTCCGATAGTATGCAATAATTGGCGTACAAGTTGAGCAAGACGGAGAGACAGGCTTTATGAGTACATCTGAGTTCGACAAGTACAAAGTTGACCACCTGTTTTTGCTGATTGGCGAGAACCCTTTGCCTAATTATGTGGCGGCGAATCTTTTGTTGAAACAGGGAGGTACGCTCTATCTTGTGCACACAACTGGTACATATAATCAAGCCAAGCGTCTAGCAAAAATCTTGGGTGAGGAAGGTGTGAAAACAATTGAACTGTTGTCACTTCAGCATTACGAATCCGATGCTCATCACATTAAAGAGACAATTCGCCCCAGACTAGACAAAATCACAGAGGGAAAAATTGGGCTGAATTATACTGGCGGTACGAAAGCGATGGCTGTACACGCTTACAGAACTGTTTTCAGCAAAAAGTCTCCTGATACTGTTTTTAGCTATCTCGATCCGCGTAGATTAGAGATGTGCATAGATAGAGAATCTCTCCCTCGCATTCCTCTTAAAGTTAAACCAGATTTGTTAGAAGTAAAACTGAATAAGCTTTTTCAAATTCACGACTTAAAGTTAGAGAAGATCCCCACAAAAGACGCACAATCACCTAAATTAGCAGATGCACTCGCCCAAGTATTTAAAGATAAAAATACATCGAAGCATTGGTTTGATTGGTACTGCGGTGTTTTCTGTGAAGAGGCTCGTAAAAAGAGAAATGGTAAGTGGGGTGATTGGAAAAGCAAGTCTGACTTAGCGGGATTATCGATATCTCTCGCAAAAGCACCGCCAGAAATCATTACATACCTTAAACAAGAAAACTTAGTTACACCGGATGATAAACTCTCATTGCAAGCAGTACAGCAACAAGGATGTTTTCCGGCAATCCAAGATTTTTGTAAATACCTGGATGGTTTGTGGTTGGAACATTATGTTTTGCAGCAACTCACTAAGATTGCTAATAGCAACTCTATAAAAGACTACGGAACTGACTTTAAAATACCTTTGCCAGGGACTGAAGGTGGATTTCAATTTGATGTTGCTTTTACCCGTGGTTATCAGCTTTTTGCTATTTCTGTATCAACAACCAGCGATAGAAAATTATGTAAAGGAAAGCTGTTTGAAGCATACCTTAGAGCAAGGCAAATGGGAGGTGACGAGGCGAGAGTAGCTTTAATTTGTTGTACTGATGAACCAGATTCACTGAGATCTGAGATAGCTGTCTCCATCGATGACAAAAAGATTGCCGTGTTTGGACGTGACGATCTAATGGATTTAGCGAGCAGGATTGCAGAATGGATTCAACAAAATGATAATGATGCAAAATGAAAAATTTTACTGTTACTGTACTAGACACAACGGGAATTCAACCCTATATTTTCGGTAGTAACCGCTTGCGCGAAAATATTGGTGCATCTTACCTAGTTTCTCAGGCAACAGATGAGTGGGCTAGAGAAGCTTTACATACCTTCGCGCGCAAAGATATAAATCGAAAAGTTTACGCTTTCAATCCTAAAGATCCTGAAAAACATCAACCGGATGCCAAACCACGTATTGAAGATGATGGACTAGCTGCTGAATTAGTTTATGCAGGTGGTGGCAATACAATCTTGCTGTTTTCTGACAAGCAATATGCGGTGGAATTTACTCAAATTTTGAGCAAGCGAATCTTAGAAGAAGCACCAGGAATTAATCTTGTAGCTGTTCATGAAGAGTTTGATTGGGATAGTCAATCTTTATATGATGTGGTTCAGAATTTGATGAAAAATGACTTGGATGCAAAAAAACGCAGCAGGATACCTTCTGCACCATTGCTAGGTTTGGGTGTGACAGCGACTTGTCGATCGACTCAGTTAATTGCTGTAGGTGAAAGTGAAAAATTTGAAGATGACGAACCCTACTTAATTTCTAGAGAAATCCAGAAAAAACTGGACGCTGTTCGTTTAGCAAACCGTCAACTTCGACAAGAATTACTCAACACTACTTCAGAAATTTACGAATTTCCATTCAAAACTGACTACATGGGTCGTTCAGAAGGAGATTCCAGCTATGTTGCGGTGATTCATGCTGATGGTAATGGTATGGGTAAACGCTTTCAAAAATTTGGCGAAAATCTGTCTAACCGCAACTACATTATCGCCATGCGTACACTTTCCCACAGTGTTAATCAAGCTGGAATCAATGCACTAAAAAAAGTGGTAGAGGTACTGGTTAATTCCCTTGATGGAGATACAGATGGGAAGAGAAAGGTAAAGGGACATTTTGAAATAAGAGATAATTACTTACCATTCCGTCCTCTCGTTTATGGTGGTGATGATGTCACCTTTGTTTGTGATGGACGCTTAGGGCTAGAATTGGCTGCAATTTATCTTAAAGCACTTGAAAACCAGCCCATTGCCGATGGTCAGCCTATCAAGGCTTGTGCTGGAATTTGTGTTGTTAAAACTCACTATCCCTTTGCAAGAGCTTATCAACTAAGCGAAGACTTGTGCCGAAAAGCTAAGAGCTTTGTTAAAGATGAAAGGAAAGAATATGGTAAAGAAGATTTCTCAGCTTTGGATTGGCATTTGGCAGCGAGTGGCTTAATTGGGTCAATTTCTGAAATTCGCGATCGCGAATATCGGGTAAAATTTCCTGATTGCGAGAAAGCTGCCTCATTAGAAATGCGACCTATCAGTTTAAAAAAAGAAATCGATAGCGATTGGCGTACTTGGCAAGGTTTCACGAAAGTAGTCAAGCACTTAAATGAAGATGAAGATTGGAAAGGTCGTCGAAATAAGGTGATTGCCTTACGAGATGTACTCCGTCAAGGAATTGAAGCAACTCAGAAGTTTCTCAAAAACTACAGAATAAAAGATGAGCAATTACCTCTTTTTCCAGAATTTAGCGGTCAAAGTAGAGATTTAGCCGAGAAAGGTTGGCTAAATGGAGTTTGTGGTTACTTTGATGCCATTGAAGCGATGGACTTTTATATCTCACTGAGGGAAGAATCAGATGCCGATTTACAGACTGAAAATAAAACTGCTGAGTGATACAACTTTTGGACGGGGAGATGGAGTCGCAGGTTTAATTGACCAAGAAGTCGAACACGATCCTTTTGGTTTTCCATACTTGCGGGGACGCACCCTCAAGGGATTGCTGAGTGAAGAAGGCGATAATTTAATTGCAATGTTGACTAATCATAAACAGGATTGGGAAACAGTTGCTTGCAAGCTGTTTGGTACGTTGGGCAGTACCATAGGGACAATGGGTACAGTTCATGTAGGTGATGCTTGTTTGCCAGAGGATTTACGTCAAGCTGTTGGTCATCAGATTCAACAAGAAAAGGAACAAGAGAAAAGATTAACAGAAAAAGATGTACTTTACTCTCTAACAACTATCCGTCGTCAAACTGCAATAGACCCACAAGCGGGTACATCGGATGAAGGGAGTTTGCGTTCATTTCGTGTAGTTTTACGCGACTTTTCCTTCACGGCTGACTTAATTTTTGAGAAGATGCCAAGTGATGAAATGCTATCGCTTTTAGCAGTTGGTGCGTTGGCACTCCGACGCTTGGGTAGCGGGAGAAATCGAGGTCGCGGTCACGTGCAATGTACGTTACATGATGATGCAGACGGTAATGACATCACCCATCACTATGCAAACCATTTTGGAAGAGAAATTAAGGAGAAAGTTGTATGAAAGCAATTACTTTAACATTACAAACTCAGCAACCAGTTCTTGCTACTTCATTTCAAGGCGATCCCAACAGTGATGTTTCCTATTCATACGTTCCTGGTAGCATGATTCGCGGGGCAATGATTGGGCGTTACATGAGGCAGCATCAGTTGTCTGAACTTGATTTAACTAATGCAGAAGTGAAGCGATTGTTCTTCGATGCCAACTGTACGCGCTACTTAAATGCTTATCTTTTGAGTTACGAAAAGCAACCGCAACGCACTCTTCCCCTGCCTTTATGTTGGTTCAAGGATAAGGATGAAGAACTTAAGGAGGATTCGCCTATAACTGTCTATGATTTCAGTATTGAGAGAGGAGACTATCCAGAAACTCCAAAGTCTGTTGGTGAATACTTCTGGAGAAAGGAACGGGGAGTTTTCAAACTATACAAAGAAAAGCGGCGGATTAATATTCATAATTTTCGCGATCGCAAAAAAGGACGCTCTACAGACAATCAAGGTGAACTCTTCCGCTACGATGCCTTAGATGCGGGACAAACATTTCAATCAGTCATCCTCTGCGAAGATGGAGACGCGATCGCAATTCAGATGTTATTAGTCACCGAACCAAACATCTGGTTAGGCGGTTCTCAAAGTGCCGGATACGGACATACCAAGATTATCGACTTAAAAATTCTCGATCGTTGGGATGAAATTGGAATTCCAGCAGAAGATCGTGAAAATGATGAAAATTTAAGCATTATACTTTTCAGTGATACACTTTTAAGGAATGAATGCGGTCAGCCTGTAGCCGCTCCAATGTTAATTAAACAAGCTGTCGAGGAAGTGTTAAATATTTCATTACCTGAACCTAGCAATATTTTTGCAGGTAGCACTTTAATTGGTGGATTTAACCGTAAATGGGGATTGCCTTTACCTCAAGTACCAGCATTGGCAGCAGGAACTGCGATCGTTTTTGAAGGTATTGAGATTAATGAATCACAAATTCAACAACTTGAAGCTCAGGGAATTGGAGAGAGAAGAGAAGATGGTTTTGGTCGAATTGCTGTCAATTGTCAGAAAAAAGAACATTTTCAAGCCAGTTTACCAAAATCATCGGATACATCTAGTTTGCCTCCCTTAAAAAAAGAAGGTTCGCATCTTTTGGCTGAACAGATGGCACAAAGATTGTTAGAACAAAAGCTAGAACAATATCTTCAAAAAGAGGTTGGACGTTTAAGCTTGGATGAAGGCATCACTAACAGCCAACTGTCACGACTACAATCTGTTGCACGACAAGGACTTCCCAATGGCGATTGTAGTTTAGTTATCTCGCTGCTCAACAATTTACCATCGAATGCTAAGAGTCAGTTCGATCGCACAAAAATTGGCGATAAATCATTCAGACAACAGCTAGATGAGTGGTTGAGCAACCCGACGGATTGGATTAATGCTATAAAAGTGAAAATTTCTGATATTGAGCGCAGGTTTGATGACGATCGCGCTAGACAAGATAAGCTAGCTGAAAAGTACACGCTGCGGCTGATTATGGCGGTAGCGAAGAAGGCAACTAAGGAGAAAAACTGATGAGTCAAGAACGTCTCAACCGCCATCAGCATCCGATCGCCAAACGCATCATTGTACGGGGTACGTTAATCTTAGATACGCCGACTTGCTTGGGAAGCGGTGACGCAGAGAGTCCAACAGATATCGCATTGCTCAGAGATAGCGTGAGCGACTGTGCGCTTTTAACTGGTGCATCCATTGCAGGTGCTTTGCGAAACTACTTGCGGGAGTACCAACACGGATATGGTGTAGAGGAACAAAAGGGCGATCGGGCTACTCGCTTATTTGGTGGTACTCGTCGCGATCCTGATGGCGAACAAAGTCCATTAATTATCAATGATTCTATCAGCAGCACTATCCCGACTGTGGAATTAAGAGATGGTGTAGAAATTGAACTCACAACTGGCACAGCCAAACCAGGTCATAAATATGACTTGGAACTGTTAGCGGCAGGAACAGAATTTACACTTTCCTTTGAATTGCTCATAGAAAAAAATAAAGCTCAGACAGAACAGCAAGCATTAATTAATGATTTAGCATTGGCTTTACGAGGTTTAGAGCAGTATGAAACCGGCATTGGCATGAAAAAGCGGCGCGGTTTTGGTCGCTGTCATGTAAAAGAGTGGCAGGTTTGGAATTTTAACTTAGAATATGCCAGCGATCGCACTTCCTGGTTAAATTTTGAACATTGGCATACAGGTTTATTTGCCGATCGCGAAACTTATTCATCAATTGCTACAGCTCTGGGAGTATCATTAGAGAATGAGAATGATAAGCGCGATCGCTTCCTCATCCACGCCGAATTCAAATTACTCGGTTCTCTCCTCATCCGTTCCGGTCAAGATTCAACTGGACGTGCTCCCGATGTTGTACACTTGAAATCTCATCGACCAGATCAATCAGACTCAGTACCAGTATTATCCGGTACGAGTTTAGCTGGAGTATTGCGCCATCGAGCCGAGCGTATTGTTAACACATTGGGCGGTAATTCAACACTTGTGAAAGATTTATTTGGTTTTGTTGAAGAGAAGGAAGCCAAATCAAGTCGTTTAGTCGTTCACGAGAAAGTTATTGAAAAGGCAAATGAATTAGTACAAAATCGGATTGCGATCGATCGTTTTACAGGAGGTGCATATCACGGCGCATTATTTGACGAACAACCTATCTTTGGTGGTGATGAAACCATTGTCACTATTGAACTAGAGTTACGGAAGCCTGAAAAGCATGAAATTGGATTACTGTTACTTTTGCTGAAAGATTTGTGGACAAGCGATTTACCTGTGGGAGGTGAAAGCAGTATTGGACGGGGGAGGTTAAAGGGAAAAAATGCCACATTGACTTGGTATCAAGGGGGGCGAGAAAATGAGTTAAAGCGTGAAGAAAAATGGACGATCTCTCAAAAAGATGAAAGCCAAGCTCTAGAGGTGAGCGATCCTCATAGATTACAAAAATTTGTTGATGAATTAGTTGACGAGGTAAAAAGCAATGAATAAACCTGATTGCAAACCAATCGAAGATGCTCAAGATATTATTGATAATCCCTCTCTGTGCAATTGGTTACAAGCTAAGGCAAAGGAGTATCAATTACAATACTTATTAGCTCACGCTGATGATGGTGTCATTTGGGGTAAATTTAGAGGTAATGACAACAAGTTGGTGACATCAGGAGATGACGATGTATTTCCCAAATTAGCTCAATTGCGTCTTTGCACCCTCCAACAATGTCGAATCTTTGGTAAAAAAGCTGAGGTTATGCTGTGGAAAGTTGGTCAAAACTGGAAAGCACGTTCGATTGAAGATGGACATCTTTCAAAAAAAGATGATTATATTTACGAAGAGCAAATTCTTTTGGGAACTCAGTCGGAAGGGAAACCCAAACAGGATTTTACTTTAGTTTCAGATGGTTCACAAGGTCTAAAACACGCTGTCCCTTTAATTAATATTTCATGTAGCCAAGACACAAAGAATCTATATCGTCCGATTCGTTTACTCGTGCATCACTATATCGACTATGATGATAGTGGGGTGGCGAAAATTTATCTCAGTCGATTAGTTCATTTACGAGGAACCTAATTATGATTGCTGAACCTCAATACAATCAAAAAATGACGGCGGAAGAATACGTAGAATGGGAAGCCAAGCAAGAACTTCGTTATGAATATATTGATGGCGAAATTTTGGCAATGACTGGGGGTACTCTTCCTCATAACAGCGTTGCTCTCAACTTTTATACAGCCCTAAGACCTCATTTACGTCACAGAGGTTGTCAAGCTTATGTGTCAGATGCGAAAGTTCAACCCGTTAAAAGTAGTCGTTATTTCTATCCAGATTTAGTTGTAACCTGCGACTCATATGACCTGAAAGCGCGCGATTTAATTCAAAATCCTAAAGTCATTGTTGAGGTTCTTTCGCCCGGGACTGAAACTTACGATCGCACAAAAAAATTAAAATATTATCGCCAGATTCCGAGTTTGCAAGAATATGTCTTAGTTGATTCAGAAGACATAGTAGTTGAGGTTTATCGTCGAGGAGAAGGTAAAATGTGGCTTTATTATGAGTATGAAGCTGGCGAGGCAATCTCTTTAGAAAGTATTGAGTTTGAATGTGCGATCGAACTTTTGTATGAAGGGGTTAGTTTTGAGCAAGAGTTACAAAATCAATATAGATTAAGTTAATTCACAGAATCTTAAGGAGATTGAACTATGAATCCCAAGCATATCAAGAAGATTGAACAAGTCGATCGTATAGCTAAAGCACCTTACAACTTTGTTGAATTACCTGACAAAGTTGTTGAAGCCGAGGATTTACCAAATGGCGATCGCTATCATTTAGAACGTCACACTGGCAGAATTGAATGCACTCTAACAACCAAATCTCAACTATACACTCGTTGTGGTTGGAGTCCAAAAGATTTTGCAGAACATGGTGAAAAAGCTTTTAAAGACTTACCAGACGATATCAAGCATAAGAGAGCTAACTTTTTTATCAATCCTGCTACTCAGAAACCGATTGTACCCGGTAGTAGTATACGGGGAATGCTGCGAACGTTAGTTGAAATTGTAAGTTTTGGAAAAATTGACCGCGTAACTGAAAATAAACTATTCTATCGTTCACTTGGCGATCCGGCTTTAAAATATATTTATCCAGCTAACTTTGTTGACAACCTTGGAGATGTACAGCATTCACCAAATCCTAAAGCTCCGTGCTATCACTCTAAAGTTCATGCAGGTTTTTTATGCAAGCGTAACAACTCTTACGTTATTGAAAAATGTGGTTATGGACGAATCGATCGACATTCTAATAATAGAGTTATTCCTAACCTTCCCAGTCAAGCCAATCTTCCAACTAAACCGATATATCAAGGGACTGGCCCAGGAAAAATACCAAGCTGGACATATCAACATCAAACTGTTTATGTTGCAATAGATCGATCTGAACAAGATTACTTTTTCCGCAAACAAATGAATAGGAATGGCGGACAGCGCCATCCCGATTTTTATTTACGCTTACGTAAAATTCACTCTGCCAGTTTTACTGCTGCACCAAACTTACAGAAAGGAACGCTTGTAATAACAGGAGATATGCAGCACAAGCATCTAGAGTTTGTGTTTTTAGACGAAAATTTAAAAGAGTATCCAGTGACAGAGGAAATGGTCAGGCGTTTTCAAGATGATGACCAAATAACCAAGTGGCAAAAAGATGCCTATCCTCAAGATAAGCCGTCTAATGGTTGCCGTCAGCAGAATGGATATATTCGAGATGGCGAACCTGTGTTTTTCTTGCTCAATAATGATGGAGAGACTGTTCGCTTTTTTGGACGAGCACAGATGTTTCGTTTACCCTACGAGCATTCTCCGTTAGATTTTGTCCCTCCCAAATTGAGAGATACTTCACGTACAGATATTGCTGAAGCTATTTTTGGCTATCTAAATGGTAAAAAACCGAGAGAACAAACTTGCGCTGGTCGAGTATTCATCAGTGATGACACACTTAAGCCCAATCAGGAGGAAAAAGTAAAACCAAGTTTGGATAAAACACCTGAATCAATTCTCCTTTCTAGCCCCAAACCTACCACATTTCAGCATTATCTAGTTCAGCAGGATGTAACTCAGGATAATCTCAAACACTACGCTAATAAGCCACCAACTGATACAGAAGCAGGAGAAACTGTTATTCGAGGACATAAGCTGTACTGGCATAAACCCTGTAAAATTGCAGTTCCCGCAGATTCAGATACTCAAACCAGCTTAGTTAAACCTATCGATCCAGAAATTGACTTTACTTTCAAAGTTTATTTTGAAAACCTCAGTAATGTTGAACTGGGTGCACTGTTGTGGGTGTTGAGTCTGAGCAGTGATAAATCACAAACACTCGAAACTGGCAAACAGGGCGAAAAATACTGTTTTTCTCTTGGTATGGGTAAACCGCTGGGGATGGGTGCGGTGAATATTGACTATGAATTGCATTTGAGCGATCGCAAAGAACGCTATAAAAATCTATTTAACGGTACTAAGTGGAAAACTGGCGAAGAAGACCAATCTCAAACGCCTGAAAAAGAAGAAGAATCTGTGAAAGCATTTGAGAAATATATACTTGATTGGATTTGTTGTCAGGATTATCCAAAAGAGCGAAATAGAGAACAACTCCAACACTTAAAGCAATTGCCACGAATTGAGATGTTATTGGCGATGCTACGGTGCGATCCTCCAAATGCAAAACAGACTCGATATATGACGATTAAACCTGACAATGAGTACAAAGATCGTCCTGTCTTGCCAACTCCTTTAGATGTGATGAGGATACCGGATAACCGCAGATGCGATGGCACTTCAAGTAATTCAAATTCTAACTTGCCAAAGCCAATAATTAAAAAATCATCCCCAGAAATATCAAATCAAAAAACGCACTTTAATTCGCCTAAGCCAGAACCTAAACAGAAGACCGATCGAGATGAAGGTGGAAGTGGCGTGAATTTGGCAACTCAAAGACCCTCAAAACCACCCAAACGTTGAGCCGATCGCCCTTCCCACTCCTTCATCCCCTGAAGCCCGTGAAGCGTAGCTATCCGGTAGGGAATCGCCCTTTTATCCAAAATCACAATAAGCAGACAGACAACAAAATCTGTCCGCCTGCTTAATGACTAACTACAAATCACTCCCACTCGATCGTACCGGGCGGCTTAGAAGTAATATCGTAAACCACCCGGTTCACCCCCTTAACCTCATTCACAATCCGATTCGAGATCAGTTCCAACAAATCGTAAGGAACCCGCGCCCAATCAGCCGTCATCCCGTCTTCACTCTTAATAAACCGCAGAACGATCGGGTAAGCATAAGTGCGCTGATCGCCCATCACCCCTACACTGCGAATCGGTAGCAAAACTGCAAAAGCTTGCCAAAGTTCACCGTACAATCCGTGGCGGTTAATTTCTTGGCGAACAATGAAATCAGCATCCCGCAAAATATTTAGTCTGTCTGCGGTAACTTCTCCTATAATCCGAATCGCCAATCCCGGGCCGGGGAAAGGCTGTCGGTTCACGATTTCTTCGGGAAGCCCGATCGACCGGCCGACTTTTCGCACCTCATCCTTAAACAGTTTTCGCAGCGGTTCGATCAGCTTAAATCGCAAATCTTTCGGCAAACCCCCCACGTTGTGGTGGCTTTTAATTTTAACAGCAACTCGCTCGCCGCTTTTCGGGTCTACATTAGTGTCAGCCGACTCAATCACATCTGGATAAAGAGTACCTTGTGCCAGGTAGTCGAAGGGGCCCAGACGCTTCGATTCTTCTTCAAATACGTTGATAAACTCGTGACCGATCCGCTTGCGTTTTACTTCCGGATCGGTAATCCCTTCAAGTTGAGCTAAAAAGCGTTCGCGAGCATTAACATACTCAACGTCAATGTGGAATTGCTCTTTAAATAATTTTACCAACCGTTCTGGCTCATACTTCCGCATAAACCCTTGGTCGATAAACATACAGGTAAGTTGGTCGCCGATCGCCTTGTGCAGCAAGAAAGCCAAAGTAGAAGAATCTACACCGCCCGATAGAGCCAGCAAAACTCGTTTCTCTCCCACTTGCTCTCGAATTTCGCGAATCGATTGCTCCACAAAAGTAGCAGTCGTCCAAGTCGGTTCGCACTCGCAAATGTGGTAAACAAAATTGCGAATTAAAGCTATCCCCCCGATCGAGTGAACCACTTCTGGATGGAACTGAACGCCGTACAAATTTTTCTCGTGGTTAGCAACAGCAGCACACGGAGTATTGTCCGTGTGAGCCAGGATCTCAAAACCCGACGGCAACTCGGAACAGGAGTCTCCGTGGCTCATCCACATCGTGCTGCCTTCTTCGACATTTGTCAGCAAATCCGTAGGATCGTCAATAAATAGCGATGCCTTGCCGTATTCGGCTAATTTAGCCCGCTCAACCGTTCCTCCGAGCTGCTTTACCATCAACTGCATCCCGTAACACACTCCCAACACCGGTATTCCTAAATTCCAAATTTCTGGGTCGCATTGGGGTGCTTTTTCATCGTATACAGAACTCGGGCCTCCTGAAAGAATAATTCCTTTAGGATTGATAGCTCTTAACTGTTCTGCCGTAGTGCGGTAAGAAATAACTTCTGAATATACTTGAGTTTCGCGAATGCGGCGAGCAATCAGTTCGGAATATTGGGAACCGAAGTCGAGAATCACGATGATCTGGCGATCTATCTGCCCCAGAGAAGAGTTTGTGAGGACTGATTCAGTTTTTATTTGAGTAGTCACGGTTATTGCGTAATTGCTAATTGCTAATTGGGTCGAACGTAGCGGAGATATCTGTCGCGCTCTCAGTACAATACTGAGGAAGGTAAGTAATTATTAGTCGCTAGGAATAAATCTTATTTATACTAGATTGCTGTCAGCGATGTTAGCCGATTAATCGGGCACAGGGCAAGCATAGATTTACTTCGAGCCTTACCCTAATTAATTGAACTCTTGCGTCAGAAATTGCGTCCCAAAGCAACCTAGTATAATTAAGGTCTAGGGACTAAGAATTATTACTTGTTAAATATTATCCCTGATTGATGTTTTAAACATAATTCAGGGATATTCACACTACATTAACAAATTTGGGTCAGAAATGTATCTCCTATGTCACTTTTAACAATAATTTTGCGATCGCGCCCGAACATCACCGATCCCACGGGGATGCGCAGGTTAGTGTGAGTAAAAATGCAATCCGATGAGCGCAAGTCTATTTGTCGGGCGATGTCGCCGTAAATTCGATCGACCCAATTGCTCCCGCACTCGCCGTCCAAAGCCCGCAGTTGGCCGAGAGCGTCTTCGGCTGTCGCGGCGGCAAAAATTGCGGAACACGCATCCGCAGGCATTCCAGCCTTAGCACAGTAAGCTGTGAGAATTTCCCTGCGCCCGTCGGCGAGGTGGTGGTGAGTGTGAAAAATTCCCGCCGCCAATTTCATCAGTTTCCCGTGATAGCCAAACAGCAAAATTGACTGCACGCCCTGATATCCGGCTTCTACCAGCAGCGGGCCGAGCCAGTTAGCGGTTTTGACGAGCCTAGAGGGATTAATCCCCAGTTGTTGCGCCAAATCCAAGCCGTTTTCGCCGATGCAGAAGACTAAAGTGTCAAACAGTTCGGCTTTTTGTTGCAGTTGTTCGCGGTAAACTTCCAACTGTCCCGGGGCACTCAGCGGTTGAGAAATGCCAGTTGTACCCAGCAGCGAAAGTCCTTCTACCACGCCGAAAGCTTCGTTAGAAGTGCGGGTGGCCAGTTGGCGCCCTGACGGCAGAATCAGGGTGACAGTAATTTTTTCAGACGGTGCGAGTTCTCGGCTCAGATTCGCACGCAACAGTCGCATCGCGTAATCATAGATTGCCGCTCCTCCGCCTGCTTTGTGATGTCCAATTCCCTCGCCGCCAACAATCTGTATTTGTTCCCCCTCTTCCCCTCTCCCCAATTCCACCATTGCCCAAACGGGGGTATTCCGAGTCAGATCGAGGTTGTCCCCCGGATCGGAGCGAGTCACGCCCAAAGCGGTACCTGTTTTGAGTAGAGACGCCTGCTCGATCGGAATTTCTGCCGTTATTGGCGGTTCCAGTAAATTTACTGATACGCTATCTAGAAATTTAATACCATCACGCAAGCACCTCAAGGCTGCAAGTGCTGCCGCACAGGCAAATACTGGCAGTGTATACCCGGATAAAGGTTGAGTTTTTGTCACAATCTAATGCAGAGATCCGTAAATTTGCCGGCGATCTAGATCACGCCGTAGCAGTGATACCCCTCAAACATTTAAGCTTAGTTTTAGGGTTTGCTATTATCAGCAGTTAGCGTAATTTTTGTCAAGTAATAATTTTGTCCTCGCAGTTCCCGAGCTCAGCCACACTTTTTTTGATGTGCGATTGCCAACAACCTACTCCGAAGCCTTACGGGCACGTGCGGGGGATTTCCACAAACAACCCGGAATCTCGATCGGGAGTGCGTCCTGGACTGACGAACTTATTCCTGGAATTAGAGACAAATACTATAAACAGGTTCAAAAACAAGATGGTTATAGCTATCTTCCACAGACGTTGCACCCTTTTTCCTCCCATCTACCCCGTGCTGAGTACAGCTAGGGTGAGGGTCTCCCTGGGGGAAGAAATATGAAGACCCCCACTACCCTCATCCAGTCAGTTGTTTCGGGTTCAACCGCTCAAATCGATCCCGAAACCAGCGAACCCCACACCGTTGTTTTGCAGCCCAAGGGCTGTCTCGGTGGCATCGCTGTGGTAGATTTCCAAATTAATTTGGAGCAAGCTTTGGAAAGGGCTGCCCTTGGAGTTGTCGTGGATATGCAGCAAGTAGATGCTGTCGCCCCAGAGGGAATTGCCGCGCTCGCTCGAGGGCTGGAGTTAGCAGCTATACTCGGCAAGTCGATCGTCCTTCATTCTATAGATTTAGCTAGCCGTAAAGGTTTGAGAGCCGAGTGGAGGCGCTCGTGCGAAATTTGTTTTGGCCCTTGGGGCGACTTGTTAGATGGGGAATTTGAGCAATTTTTGGCAGGCGAAATGCTGCGATCGCTTCCTTGTTAAGCCCTCAAACATACTTTTTTACAATTAGCCAATTTATATCTCCCAAGCGGTTGATGTCCTGGCGATCGCTTGGCGTCTATATTGATAACAATTACCCGGAAGTGCCAGTCTAGCTTTCAACCTAACATCTTGAAGGCGCGGCTGGCTTTATCTTACCATGCTAACTCAGCAATTACCCTTATAAAGATTAACTTTTCTCGGTCAAAACCTGTCTCCGAATACAAGCTCCTGATTTTAATTATCGTGGAGAAAAACAAACTTGTTGCCTGGATTTAAAGTCTCCTGATTTATAGTAGAAATAAGAAGGCTTTAGCTATCGAGGAGAGAAGGAATAATATCGTTTCCGGTGGCATCGGAATGATACCGAGGACACGGCGCCGTGCCGTCTAGAAAGCTGTGGGCAATATTAATTCAGATGCTACCGGAGTTGATATAAGCAATCGACCGCATGGGTTTGGGAAATTAAGAAATTCCTAAGCGTCTGGCGCAGTTGCTATATCAGTAAAGTAAGTCTTTTCCAGGAAGGTTAGAAACCCAATTTCTAGGAAAAATACTGAGTTGAGCAACCATAAATAAGTAGATATACGGGAAAATACATAAGTATGTCATTGCGAAGAAAACTAAGCAATCGCTATTGTTATGAGAGGTTGAGAGGCTGTTACACTCAAATTTATTTGTGTCTATCTACTTAGACGGATCAACTAGGTTTCCAATCGAAGTCTAGGTAATTCCTAAGTAAATTCAGTCTTTCGCAATCTAAAATCTAAAATTTTATGACTATGGTTGAACCAGTTGCAGAGTTAAATCAACCTCTATCTCTTCAGACTGCAGAAATAGTAGACCAGAAAATATTTCAGCTCGTTCTCTCTCCAAAAATAGCTCTCAAATTTTCCAAAAAAGACGTTCGATCGACCCTGAAAGCCTCAACTCTAGACGGCGTTTTTGCCAGTGTCTTCGAGTCGGCGACCGCCGGCGTGCTGCTGAGCAACTTCTTGCTGCAACTCGGTGCCAGCAGCGTGGAAATAGGTATATTCTCTGCTATTCCGATGGTGGTAAATCTCCTGCAACCATTAGGAGCCTACATTGCAGACCGCACAACCAGTCGCTACTGCTACAACCTAGGGATATTCGGCGCGTCTCGGCTGCTGTGGCTGGTGCTGGCGGTGGCAATTGTTTGTGGTTCCCAACACGCAGACTCCCACCAACTGCTGCTGTGGACGCTGGCAACCGTCTTAGCAGCTAGCGTGTTAGGAGCTTTTGCCAGTGCTAACTGGTTTAGTTGGCTTGCCGCGGTGGTTCCTCACCGTTTGCGGGGACGCTATTTTGGCTTTCGCAACAGTGCTACGAGTTTGATTAGTTTGCTGGGAGTGCCGCTTATGGGAATGTTTGTGTCAACTTGGGGCGCAGATCCAATTTTGGGCTACGGTGTTGTTTTATTGGTGGGTGTTTTGGCGGGAATGATTAGTTTGGGGTGTCAATTCTTCATGGTTGATGTGAATCCGCAGGTGTACAAAAAAGATGCACAGAGCGATCGACTTACAGAGAAAAAAGAAAAGGGAATAACAGATTTTGTCCCTTCTGCACTCAAAAATTATAATTTTTTAATGTTTATTCTTTACTTCAGTATCTGGACATTTGCAGTTAATCTCTGCGCGCCTTTTTTTAATATCTACCTGCTGAAAGAATTAAGCTTGGATGTGAGTTTGGTAACGATTTACGGCAGCTTGAGTTCCGGGGCAAATCTACTGCTGCTGATGTTTTGGGGCAAGTTGGCCGATCGCTTGGGAAATCGCCCCCTGCTAATTGCGGTAGGGCTGGTGGTGGCGATAACGCCTTTGCTGTGGTTGGGTACGGGCAATTATCCGTTTGCGGTTTGGGTGTGGCTGCCGCTGCTGCATATGCTGGGGGGAACGACTTTAGGGGCGATCGGCTTGTGTACTAACAATATTCAAATGGAGATAGCGTCGATCGAGCAACCCTCGACTTATTTTGCGATCGCCGCAGCAGTTTCGGGAGTAGCTGGGGCTTTGGGAACTACTGCAGGCGGGTTTGTTGCCGAACTTCCCGGCATGAGTTTGGGCTCGCTGTTTGCCCTCTCGGCTGCTGTGCGCCTGATTGGCCTTGTGCCTTTGGTTTTGGTGCGAGAACCCCGCAGCCAGTCGCTGCGGTCGATCGTCCCCACTTTTGGACGCTTCAAATTTAACCGGAGCTAGAAAATTGTCCCACAAATTTACCGATCGAGAAACCAGAAAAGCCCACAGATTGTTAAAAACTTAAAGCACATCGCAGAAAATCTGAGAGTTGCTGCAACAAATTTTAATCCAAAACACAGTCCAAACCTGATACAGCGTATTCCAGGTTTGTGAAGTGTAGGGACACGGCGCCGTGCCGTGTCGAAAGGAGGGGAAGCTCACGATAGGCGGGTGTACTTCATAAACGTGGAATTTGCTGTATTTGTTCGGCCAATACGTCAGCATTATCTTGCAGCAAACTGACAAATCGATAAGATATAGCTGTTGTAAAAACTGACCAGACAGAGCGTAAATCTGTTTAAATGTTTGTTAGCTATGCCATCCGATCGTTATTCATGTTAGGAGAATCAAGCATTTTCCCACAACCAAACCTACTATTTCACGCTCTGAATTTTTTACGTTTTAGGTAAATCGAGGACTTTCCCAGAACCCAACCTACTATTTCACGCTCTGAATTTTTTAGTTAAGAAATATAAATAAAATTAACATTTTAATACAGCCAACTAGACTAGATGGTGTTTTGAGACTACTATCCTGAGAATCGAAAAAGCTAAAGATTGCCAGCAAAATATCAATTTCCAGCAATCAATGATCGGCGATCGCTGTCAGGCGATAGAAACACTGGAATTGGCAATTGTCTTGTAACCGATTACCAAAGACAGCTCGCTCTCAAATTTTAGTTCAAAGAGAGAATATAAAAATGACGAAACCAGGGAAACGTCTGATCGTTTGCTGTGATGGAACTTGGAACAAACTAGATACTACTTGCCCAACTAATGTGGTTAAGCTTGCCCAGGCCGTGAAACGGACAGCCAGTGACGGGGTTCCGCAGATCGTGTTTTATGACGAGGGAATTGGAGTAGACAGTAACAAGATTGTGGGCGGAGTCACTGGGCTGGGAATCGATAAAAATATACAAGATGCCTATCGTTTTCTTTCTTTCAACTACGATCGGGGTGACGAAATCTATCTATTCGGGTTCAGTCGCGGTGCTTACACAGTCAGGAGTCTAGCGGGGATGATCTATTGCTCCGGTCTCCTATCCCGCCGTAACGTTACCATGGCATCACAAGCTTACGAGCTTTACCGTAAGCGAGAGATTTCACCAAAGCATCCGGAAGCAAAGAGTTTCCGCGAAAAATTCGGCAAAGATAAGGGCGATCGCGTCCCGATTACCTTGCTTGGTTGTTTCGACACCGTTGGAGCCCTTGGTATTCCTCTTGTACCCGCCTTGAAGAAGTTTGAGGGACAGATCAAAACAAGGTACAAATTCCACGACACCACTTTAAATAAGGATATTGAGAATGCGTTGCACGCCGTTGCGATCGACGAAATTCGCGAAATCTTTGATGTTACCCTGATGAAGAAAAATCCTGATGCCCCGAAGCAGAAGCTTCGTCAAGTTTGGTTTCCAGGCGAGCATGGCTGCATCGGCGGTGGTACGCCAGCATACCGCGGGTTATCAGATGCTGTCTTGAAGTGGATGTTGGATCAAATCAGTGACCTTGAATTGAAGCTGGAATTCGAGCCAGAGGCCATTGAGGATATCAAGCCTGATTATAAGGCTTCATTTCAAAATAATCCTGGGTTCTTCAAATTGGCAGGAATCAAGTGGCGCGAGGTGGGGGAGACCCTTGAGGATCTTCATGAAAGCGCGATCGAGCGATTGAAAAAACGCCAAGACTATCGGCCTAAGAATCTGCAAAAGATTCTCTCCAAAGTAATTGATGAAAATCGAGAAAAATGATAAAACTTTATCAAAATCTCAGAACCGAACATCAGAAGACTTTGTAATCTACCTAATCTACAACAATCGAAAGGAAAAGCAATCATGACAAGAGATACATCTAGAGATGGATTCAGCAACAAAGCTTTAGCATATACGTTGACTCATTTCAAACCAATTTGGGATTTAGTTCAAAGTTACGAGCCTCTGAAACGTAAACTAAACAAATTTTTTCTCAATAGCATCATTTACAAACTTCCGACTCGCCCGCTTCCCTATAGCTTAATGGGCTTAGATCCCAAAATTCCAGGGACAGATATTCCCAAGAAAACTGATACCTACATCTCTTGGGATTCACTTACAGACAAGACTTATACTGGGCGACATTTACCTCCCGACCCAGAATTCAACAAAGAAGGCAATTTACCACCACTCGACAAAGTAAAGACCTTATTCCAAAAAAGAGATGGAAAAACCATTTATTCGGAAAAATCCACTCTGCTATTTCCCTATTGGGTGCAGTGGTTTACAGATAGTTTTCTCCGGATCGATCAGGAAAACCGCTTCAAAAATACCTCCAACCATCAGATTGATATGTGTAATGTTTACGGGTTGACCCGCAAACAAACAAATATGCTCAGAGCTTTCAAAGACGGTAAATTTAAAACCCAAAAACTCAAGCGCAAAGATGGCGTAGAAGAAGAGTATCCACTCTTTTATTATGCCGATCCTGAGCAGGGTATTATCGATCCTCAATTTGAAGGTCTTCATGCACCCCTTAATGATGAGAAAAGACAACCCCCCGAAAAGAAAAGCAAGCTATTTGCAATGGGAGTTGAACGGGCAAACGTCCAAATTGGCTATGTCATGCTCAACACTTTATGTATCAGGGAGCATAATCGAATTTGTGATGTTTTGTCCAAAAGCTATCCGGAATGGGACGATGAAAGGCTCTTCCAAACCGCGAGAAATATTCTTATGGTGATTGTTCTCAATATCATTATGGAAGAGTACATTTTCCACATTACGCCCTATAATTTTAGGTTTTTTGCCGATCCTGAAGCTTTTACCAAGGAAAGTTGGTATCGAGAAAATTGGATGGCGATTGAGTTTAGTTTTGTCTATCGCTGGCATAGTGCGATTCCGGAAACCTTTATCTATGACGGAAAAGAAAAATCCATGTACGATTCCCTCTGGAATAATCAGATGTTAATCGATAAGGGGTTGGGTGCATTGATGGAAGAAAGTTGTTCCCAACCAGGTACTAGAATTGGTTTGTTTAACACACCTGATTTTAAGATCGCAGGAACACCCTATACATTTATTGATGCTACCGAACTAGCATCTGTTAAACTCGGACGGCAGGCGCAGTTAGCCAGTTATAACGATTACCGCGAAATGTGTGGTTATCCCAGGGTGAGTGATTTCAATCAAATTACGGGTGACGAATACGCTCAACAGAAATTAAAAGAGTTGTACGGTCATGTTGATAAGATTGAACTATTTGTCGGATTGTACGCTGAAGATGTCCGGAAAAATTCAGCAATTCCGCCTTTAGTAGCACGGATCATTGGCATTGATGCTTTCTCCCAAGCTTTAACTAATCCTTTGTTATCGCCTAAAGTCTTCAATAAGGAAACTTTTTCTGAGGTTGGTTGGGAAATTATCCAAAATACCAAAACAGTCTCTGATTTAGTGAATCGTAATGTTCCTCCAAGCGATCCCAAGTACAAAGTCTCTTTCGATCTTTAAGTTGTAGCTGACAACTAAGACTCAAGGTAGTGGGCGGCGCAAACACACCTGCGCCCTCAAAAATGAGGAAGAAAAAGGCGATATTTTCGCAAGCGCTCGGCTACGGCAATTCGGAAGCAATTGCACCAGCATTTATACTATTTAACAGATGCAACGGTTTGTGTAGAGCCTTTTTTAGCAATTAACCGAAGGTTATGTGATGAACAAGAAGTTATTTACCGAATATCCCGAACAGGACGAACGCAAATACTACGATCTTTTGGTTGAGCAAGCCAAGCTTCGGATGGATAATCTTTACGGGGATAAGGAGCGGGCGCTGCGAGATACTCACGCCAAAACTCATGCCTGCGTTAAAGGAACTCTGGAAATTTTTGACTTTGATGAGGAAGCGATTAAACGGGAATTGGGCAAACGCGCTTCGTTAAGTTCTTCGCAACTCAATGCTATTTCTCTGAAGCAAGGTTTGCTGGCAAAACCCAAAGAATATCCTGTGTGGTTGCGATTTGCTAACGGGGCTACCAAAGTATACCCTGATTACCAAAAAGATTCCCGCTCAATGTCAGTGAAAGTGATGGCAGTGGAAGGGGAACGGCTGGCGCAAAGCCACGAGTCAAAAACCCAGGACATTATTGTTCACAATTCAGAGATATTTGTGAGTCAAACCATCAAAGACTACTACGGCTTTTTTTCTGCTCTGGTTGAATCACCAGAGACATTGAAAAAGTGGCTAATACGACATCCCAGACACTTTCTAGCGGTCTCGACGCTTACGGGTAGCCGGACTCCGAAGAGTTTGCTAACAGCCAAATATTGGAGCGGTTCACCCTCTGCTTTGGGTCTCTATCCCGATTTCGATCCCTCTAAACCTGGTCTAGTGCCTGTCGAATATCCTGCTGTAATTAAGTATGGGTTTACTCCGGTTTCATGCAAACCGCCGCACGAGATAATTCCAGAACAATCTCGACCGGGAATTCCTAAAATTCCCTTTGTCGATCGCGCTAAAGCCTTGCGTTTAGATCCCAATAAACCAGACAATTATTACCGGGACGATCTAATTCAAGCCTTGGCGAAACCTGATGCCCAATACTGGTGGGATTTTGGCATCCAGTTCCAAACTAGCCTAAAAATGCCGGTCGACGATGGCATCAATGTCTGGAAGGAACAGGATTCACCCTTCTTGAGAGTAGGTCGTCTCACCGTCAAGCATCAGATTATTGATTATGAAAAACAATCTGATTTCAACGAAAATCTGAGATATTCTCCCTGGAACGGCTTAGCAGTTCATCGTCCAGTAGGTGCGATCAATCGGATACGCGGTGTTGTTTACCCTGTTGTAGCGAATTATCGCCTTCAAAAGCGAGGTCTCGTCCACCACGAACCAACAGGAGAAGAAACATTTTAAGGGAATAACTTGAGGCTGGGACATCATTTAATGCCATCAGGCAGGTGTCGTCCTAGCAAATGGCAACTGAAGGAAGTTAACAAGCGAAACCTTCAAAAAATCCCATCCCTTTTTAGAGGGTGGGAGTGTTGAAAATTATTAATTCTTAGTCCTCAGTCCTCAGTCATCAGTTTTGTGTGAGTAGAAATTGATTAATCCCCGCAGGGACACGGCATTGCCGTGTCCCTAATCGACGCTCGACCTGGAATACACGTCAATGCCGTGTCCCTACTCGATCGACCTGGAATAGGCTGTAATAATTCCACCTTCAACCAACTGATGACTAATAACCAACGACTGATGGTTAATAACTTAGGCTTGCCGTGAGTAGTATTCCACCACTAACAGTTCGTTAATCTGAAGAGCAATCCACTCGCGTTCGATAACGCCGTTAACTTTGCCAATCAGTTTTTGCTTGTCAAATTCCAAGTGATTGGGCAAGTGAGCCAAGCCTGGGTCTTTGAGATTGGTTTCAACCATTGTGCGCGATCGCTCTCTATTTTTCACCGCAATCACATCACCAGGCTTGCACTGATAGCTGGCAATATTGACTTCACGGTCATTGACAGTTATGTGACCGTGATTTACCAATTGTCTAGCGGACGGAATGGTTGGAGCCATTCCCATCCGAAACACAGTATTGTCCAAGCGCATTTCCAAAAATTGCAGTAACACTTGACCTGTGGAGCCCGTGACACGGCGGGCTTTGCGGACGTAACGGAGCAGTTGGCGTTCCGTCACACCGTAATTGAAACGGAGTTTTTGCTTTTCTTGCAAGCGAACAGCGTACTCAGAGAGCTTTTTGCGGTTTTGACCGTGCTGTCCGGGCGGATAATCTCGTCTGGGAGTTTTGCGGGTTAGACCCGGCAACTCTTTCAGACGACGGACGATTCTCAATCGGGGGCCTCGATATCGAGACATTTATTTTCCTCTCTAATATCTGTATGCAATTTTATGCAGACTCTATATTATATGTTTGTAACGGTCAAAATTCCAACAAAGATCGATAAAAAAACGATCGACCGCAGCGCGATCCATAATGTGCGGTAAATTCTGAAGGAAAAGCCGATCGATCGCCCCAATCAGCCAAAAAAACTCACTACTCGATCTGCCATGCACAACCGCAATTTTTCCAGCACTTGTTCCCCAAAGCCAGCATCAACAGGCTCAAGCCCTACCGGGCGCTGGATTTTGGCTTTCGGCACGCAGCTAGCAGCACTCGGTTTGTTAGCCACAGCACTGCCAATCTCCCCAGCCTCAGCCATCACTATTAGAATTCCTCGCTCTAGGAATCCCTATCGCGTCTGCGCCTTGGAACTAATCGAAGCGGGAGTGGGGGCAGAGACAGCCGCCGCTGCTTGTGCGGACGCGCTCCGCCCCCGCGACATATCTAAATGCGCTCTCCAAATCAACCGCAAAACCAATATTTCTGGTGTCGAAGCGCTCTCTAGCTGTCGGCGGGTGAGGCGTCCCGCCGAATTAGCTACTTGCGTAGTGAATATTAACGGCAAAAGTCGAACTCAACCTGCGGCTCCGCTGGTAGTGCTCGATGGATGCCGCCGCAGTTTATTGCCACAACAGTTTTCTGAATGCGTAGTCGGTTTGAGCGGCAGGCTCGACTTTCCCACTGACAGGTTAATCGCCACTTGTCTTGACCCGAGAGACAGCGTGAGCCAGTTGGACGGGCGTCCTGCACCTACCCCTCCTGTGGAGCTAATTCCACCGCCTTCGCCCCTCAATTAATCACTGTTAACAGTTGACTGTTGAGGGTTGACTGTTAACTGTTGAGGGTTGACTGTTAACTGTTAACAATCTAAAATCTAAAATCTAAGATCTAAAATCGATTGACTGATGACTACTTTTTTATAATCAAATGTCAGAAATTTTTGCTCAAATTACAGTCGAAGAATTAGCTCGCCAATTAGCAGAAACCAATGCTGATAAATTGCAGCTTGTAGACGTGCGGGAACCTTACGAAATTGAACTCGCGGCGCTGCCGGGATTTGTAGCTTTTCCGCTGAGCGAGTTTGCCGAATGGTCTGGTGAAATTGACGCTAGACTCGATCGCGACACGGAAACCCTAGTTTTGTGCCATCACGGAGTGCGATCGGCTCAAATGTGCCACTGGTTAGCCGAGCGAGGATTTACCAACGTTAAAAATATCGTTGGCGGCATCGATGCTTACTCAATGGTGGTCGATCGAACTATCCCACGTTATTAACACCAAATCGAGTTTTCAACTATCCTGTACTCTACAGTCTGCCTCTGCCGATTTTGTATTCGCGCTCGCGTTGCTGAGCGACTTACAGTCGCCCTCGATGCAATCAACAGGGGCAAATCTAAAATTTAAAAGCGTACTGAGAGTAGATCGGTCGCGCCCCTGTCTTTTCGAGTAGTAAAGAGCCTTATCAGCCGCCAGTACCAGCGTTGCCACATCATTTTCCGGCCCCGGAATGACACTCGCAATTCCCAAACTAACCGTCAGCACAGAATTAGGCAAACAGTCAACTATCGAAGGTGTAAAAACAATATTCAGAGCTTTAACTTGCGCTCTAATTTTTTCAGCAACAACCAGAGCCACCGACCCATCAGTTTCAGGTAAAATCACAGCAAACTCCTCGCCCCCGTAGCGAGCAGCTATCTCAGCAGGATGCTCGAGCGATCGGCTAATTGCCTGAGCTACCAATCGCAAACAATCATCTCCCCGTTGATGTCCGTAGGTGTCATTGTAAATTTTGAAATAATCAATATCGCACAAAATTAAAGATATAGGAGAACCCCTGCGATCCATGTGCTTCCATTCAGCTCGCAGACAACTGTCGAAGTACCGTCTATTGCCAATTTGAGTAAGTTCATCCACATTCACCAAAGCTTGTAGCCTTTCATTTTCTTGCTGCAACTCCTCAAAACCAACCACCGATAAATTGTCCTCGCACAACTTTTGCCATTTAAAATACAAGCGATATAATTTACAAGACACGCGACAGTTATCTCCCTCTAATTTTACCAGTCCCATACTGTCTAACTGATATGCGATTAAAGGTTCTAGACGAATGCTATTTTTAGCAGCAACAACCTTTTGGAGCGCGGAGGCCAGTTTTGGCTGCTGTTGGAGGAAGAACGAGTGATTTCGCAGGTGGTCGCTATAAATTCCGGTTTGAGTAGGAGCCGCTTTTAACAGTTGATTTAACTCTACTTGAACCCAATCCTCACCTCGATTATTTACCCTCTCACGCAGGGGATTTTGTTGTAGCGAAATTGCCAGGTAATAGAGCGCTAAATGCACTAAATAAGGATGTCCCCCTACCATGTTCATTAATTGCCCGACGGGATAGCTGTCGCTCCATTCCAGTCCGTGTCGCCTCGCCAACTCTTGCACTTGTTCAGGAGTAAACTCTGACAGTTTAATTGGCAGCCCTACATTGAATGGAGATTGGTTGATACTCAAAGAAATATTGATTCTTGTCGAGTGAATTACTGCTATACGGAGTTTTGTCCAAATTTCAAATTGTCGAGATTGTTCGTACCAAGAACGCAGGAGCGGCAGGAATTCTTGAGCAATATGGGGGCGTTCAAATACTCGATTTACTTCATTTAGTACCAAGAGAATAGGACTGTCAATTTGTGCGAGCAAATAGTTTTCAAAATAAATAGTGCAGCTTACCTTGCTGCCCATATCTTCATCCCAAAAATCATCGAGATGTGG
Source organism: Microcoleus sp. F10-B2 (assembly GCF_036704965.1). Taxonomy (NCBI): domain Bacteria; kingdom Bacillati; phylum Cyanobacteriota; class Cyanophyceae; order Oscillatoriales; family Microcoleaceae; genus Microcoleus; species Microcoleus sp. F10-B2. The sequence goes on from NZ_JAUBTB010000024.1 coordinate 59,383, forward strand.
TTCTAGTTTGAGTTGCCTCGCAGCATTGACACAAAGCCAGCGCAAAAATTTATCTAAGCTAGCAAAAATTGCTTCATCGGCCTGCTGAAAATCTACCGTGACAGTGGGGTATCCCCGTGCTGTCGCCCCGTGAATTATTCGCAGCATCAGAGAACTTTTGCCCATTTTTCTGGGAGCTTTAATGCGAACGAGGCCTCCGGGTTTGCTAATTTCTGCACAGGCCAGGGCTTCGGCCCCCGAGCGATCGATATAAAATGGAGAGTCAAGCGGTATTGGGCCGCCGGGAAATTCTAGGTCGGCAACTGTTTGGATTAAGTTTGGTGATTTTTGGACTCCTGCCATAGTCGTTCCGCAAGGCGATACCCTGACTGTATCTTACCTTTGTCAGGTTAGGAGGTAGACGAGCGGTGTCCGAAATCGATCGACAATCCTACAAAATCTAAGTTTTTAGGGACTTCCCGGAACTGACTTTGCTATAGTAGTGTCACTTTACCCAATCTCAAAACCTGCTTCAACACGGCTCTGCAGACCGACAAAAATTCGACGGTAGCCCAGACCCGATCGTTCTTGGCGTTTACCGGAAAAATAACTCGTCGGTCGTCGGTGTCGCGCAGGAAGAGCCCCCATCAAAGGAGAAACAATCATTGTCACGCCGCTACCTGTTTACCTCTGAATCGGTCACTGAAGGCCATCCCGATAAAATCTGCGATCAAATTTCAGATACGATTTTAGATGCCTTACTGACTGAAGACCCCAAAAGCCGCGTCGCAGCCGAAGTTGTCGTCAACACCGGCTTGATGCTGCTGACGGGCGAAATTACCACTAAAGCTCAGGTAAATTACATAGAATTAGCGCGGAAAAAAATAGCCGATATTGGCTACATCCACGCTGACAACGGCTTTTCTGCCAATAGCTGCTCGGTGTTGGTAGCTCTTGATTCTCAGTCTCCCGATATTGCTCAAGGGGTGAATACAGCCCACGAAAGCCGGGAACAATCGAGTGAAGAGGAATTAGACGCCATTGGAGCCGGCGACCAAGGCTTGATGTTCGGCTTTGCTTGCAACGAAACGCCGGAAATGATGCCTCTGCCGATCAGTTTAGCGCACCGGATTTGCCGTCAACTGGCAGCAGTCCGCAAAACTGGTCAGTTATCTTACCTGCGTCCCGACGGCAAAAGCCAAGTTACAGTCATCTATGAGGACGGCAAACCCGTTGGCATAGATACGATTTTAATTTCTACGCAGCACACCGAAACGATCGGCGACATCACAGAAACGGCCGCAGTTCAAGCCAAGATCAAACAAGACCTTTGGACTGCAGTCGTCCAACCCGTGTTTGCCGATATTAGCGTGAAGCCGGATGCAGAAACTCGCTTTCTTGTCAACCCCACCGGCAAATTTGTGGTCGGCGGGCCTCAAGGAGATTCGGGTTTGACGGGCCGCAAAATTATTGTGGATACCTACGGCGGCTACTCCCGTCACGGCGGCGGCGCTTTTTCTGGGAAAGACCCCACCAAGGTAGACCGCAGCGCGGCTTATGCTTGTCGCTACGTTGCTAAAAATATCGTGGCGGCTGGTTTGGCCGACAAGTGCGAAATGCAGTTGAGTTATGCCATAGGCGTGGCGCGGCCGGTCAGCATCACGATCGAAACTTTTGGCACTGGGAAAGTTGATGACGATCGCCTTTTGGAAGTTGTGAAGCAGCATTTTGAACTGCGTCCTGCGGGCATCATTCAGGCATTTAACTTGCAGAATTTGCCTGCTGAAAGAGGCGGTCGTTTCTATCAAGATGTGGCGGCTTACGGTCACTTCGGGCGCACTGATTTAGACTTGCCTTGGGAGCAAACCGATAAGGCAGAACTTTTGAAAGAAGCTTTGAGCCAGCAGTTGTCTGCTGTCGCTGGATAGTACAATTTTGGGGTGCGCGCCGCGCACCCGATCCATAAATAATATCGGGTGCTACGAATCAAGGTAGGGTGCGCACTGCGCACCTTATCCATAAATAATATCGGGTGTTCTTCGGCGCATCTTATCCATAAATAATATCGGGTGCTACCAATTAATAACGTAGCGGGCGCAGTGCCCACCTTACAACAAAAAAAGAATAAATGCGATTTTTCACACCTTTTCAATCAGCAATTCGCAGTTTTGCCTCTTCGATCCAACAGCGGTTGGTGGCTGGATTTTCGGCACCAAATTCAGCAGCGCTGCCAAGTTCGTTTCCGGCTGACAAGGCTGCTGGAATTCGCGGCGTTTGGATACCCAACACTGACTGCAAAGTTCTCACATCAAAAGAGCTAATTGCTGAAGCCATGGACTTTCTCGCCGATACGGGATTTAATACAGTTTTTCCTGTAGTTTGGAGCAAGGGTTTTACGGCTTATCCTTCTCAAATTATGCGAGAAAAATTTGGGGTCGAAATTGACTCGCACTATCAAGGTCGCGACCCCTTAGCAGAAATATGCGTTGAGGCAAAAAGAGTTGGTTTAAAAGTGATTCCTTGTTTTGAATACGGATTTGTCAGTTCTTACAATAGCAAGGGCGGTCATTTGCTGGCGAAAAAACCTGAGTGGGCCGCCCGTGATTCCAGCGGCAATTTACTTAAGAAAAATAACTTTGACTGGATGAATTCTCTTGACCCCGAAGTGCAAGACTTTGTGCTGGGATTGATGCTGGAAGTTGCTAAGAATTATCCGGTAAACGGCGTTCAAGGAGACGATCGCATTGCGTTTCCGGTAGAAGGCGGTTACGACGAAAAAACCGTTAAACGCTATCGAGAACAGTGCGGTAGAGAAGCACCGCCGGATTGCAAAGAGCAACATTGGTTGCAGTGGCGTGCTGATATTATTACTGAGTTTGTTGCTCGTTTACACCGAGAAGTGAAAGCTATTAATCCTGATTTGTTGCTATCGATGTCGCCGAGTCCTTATGACTGGGGACTGGTGGAATATTTGCAAGATTCTAAAGCTTGGGTTGACAAAAATTTGGTCGATCTGCTTCACCCGCAGTTTTATCGCCGCGATTTTAACGCTTACAAACAATTGGTAGATAAAATGATGTCGGGACAGCTTAGCGGGCAGCAAGTAAAGTCCGTTTCGCCCGGGATTTTGTTGACGAATCGAGGCAGCAAATATAGCATAACTCCCGAACTGTTGTTGCAAGTAATTGCTTACAATCGCTCTCGCGGCATTCAAGGAGAAGTGATGTTTTTTTACGAAGGTTTGCGAGATAACGGTAACGCTTTGGCTGAGGTTTTGAAAAAAGGGCCCTATGCTCGTTGAGAGATTGTCCCGAAATCAAGCTGTTTCCGGTTGGCAGCAGTCAATCGATTTTAGATTTTAGATTTTAGATTTTAGATTCAACAATTGAAGCATTGACCCCACGGATAAATTCGGGGGCTTGTATCCTGGATGCTTGATTGTCAACCGAGCCGATCGCTATTTCCAACCAACTTGCTATAAAATAAGATGTTGCACCATTCTCAATAAGCTTTGATTAACAGGCTTTCCGGCCTGTTCCACAAAGGGGGAATTTGCTTGTGGAACAGGCCGGAAAGCCTGTTGCTGACAATGGTGCAAGATGTGAGTATAAAATGATATAGCAGAGTTAGGCTATCTAAAAACCCAGGGATGCTAAGCAGCAAGCGCTACTAATTGTCAAGCCGATTGCCCAAACAAACCCGATAATTAATAATTGGGGAGTTGCAAAAATAGTGGAATGAGACATATTTTAGAAGTGGTGCAAACTTTTTTGAGAAGTAGCGTTTTGTAGACGCCATATTTTTTTAAGACAGTTTAAAAGAGCCATCTCAAGCGCTCGCCAAAATATTAGGATAAATCAGTGAACTCAGCAGCAACACTCATCCAACAGCTACCCGAGCTCAGCGATGCTCAATTCCATCAAAAATATTTGAAACAAAAACAAGGGATGCGCACCTTGGCGACAATATTGCCGCAAGTAGAACAGCAAAGTCTGGCTTTGCGGGCAGTAAAACTAGCTCTAAAAGTAAATTTAAAACTCGGGTCGAAGCTAGCAGGAACGGTAAAGCCAGAATTTCAAACAGCCACCATAAAATTAATCGAAAAAATCCCAACTTCGCTGCTGCTCAAAATTCAACTGCTGGCCCTAACAAGTTCCGATCGCGCAATTCCGATCCTGGTGGCCGCATTAAACCACAAAGACAGCGCAGTGCGCCTTCATGCTATTCGCGCGATCGGGAAAATCGGCTCCGAGGCGGCAGTAATTGAATTAGCCCGATCGCTCGAATCCCAAGATTCCCAGATGCAAGCTTGGGCAGCTTGGGCTTTAGGAGAAATTGACTCGAAACCAGCCGCCGCAGCACTGCTGAAAGCCCTCAAACACCAAAACTCCCGGGTGCGCGCCCGGGCTGTTTGGGCCTTGGGCAAAATTAACCCGAAAACAGCCGTCCCCGCGCTGCTGAAAGCCCTCAAACACCAAGACTCCGAGGTGCGCTGGCGGGCGGCGGTCAACTGCGGGAAAATCGGCGTCTCTGAGGTAGTTCCCGGGCTGCTGAATGCCCTCAGAGACGAAAATCACATCGTCCGCGCTAGGGCCGCGGCGGCTTTGGGGAAAATCGGCGATTGTGAGGCAGTACCCGGCTTAGTAGAATTGCTTCACGACGATCCAGACTCCTATGCAGTTTCTTTGAGGGCCGCCGAAGCGTTGGGACAAATCGGCACGGAAACGGCTGTGGCCGGGCTGGTACAAGCCCTCAACCATGAAGACTCAGACGTGCGCGGCAGTGCAGTTTCTGCCTTGGGGGAAATCAGCAGCGAGGTGGCTGCGGCGGCGGTAATGCGATCGCTCTCGGATCGGGACATTTTCGTGCGCGGCAGGGCTGCGGTTGCCCTCGGAAACATCAATACCGAGGGAGATGCTAAATTGCAAAAAATGGTGGTCGCGGGACTGGCGATCGCGATTGGGGACAGCGAATCTTATGTCCGATGGAGAGTTGCTGCTGCTTTGGGGCAAATTCCGACAGAGGAAGCTGTAGCAAGTTTGGTGCAGATGCTGGGGGACGAAACCTCTGGAGTGCGCCAAAATGCTGTTAAATCCCTCGGTCAAATTGGCTCAACGGCGGCTATTTTGGCTCTAAAAACAGCTTTAAACCTCGAATTTGCTGACGTTCGAGTGCTGGCTGCCCAATACTTGGCGGATGTCAGGAGTGAGGCAGAAACAGTTGATTTTGAACCCTCAGTTGCCGCAGATTTATCGGATCGAAAATTGCCGAAAATCCTGATTGCTTCGCAAGCAGAAGCCAGCGAATACATTGTCGATCGCGCTGTGGGGCGGGGGATCGAATACCTGATCTCGATCGGCAGTCCGGGTGTTCCCGAACCCAAAACTTTCGATCGAATCCCGAACCGAATCTGCTTGGAGTTTAACGACCTCGACACCCCCGTTGACGACCCCGATCAAATCTTGCCTACCCTTGAGGATGTATTGAAAATTATTGACTTCGCCCTCAAAATGTCGCCGCAGGGAGGCAGTTTGCTGATCTGCTGCCAAAGCGGGATCAGCCGTTCAACTGCCACAGCTTTGATTGTTTGTGCTGCGCTGTTGGGTCGCGGCAAAGAACCGGAAGCTTGGGCAGTTGTGCTCGCCGCCAGACCCCAAGCCAAGCCGAATCGCTGGATGGTACACTTGGCGGATGAAGCTTTGGGTAGAGACGGTAAGCTAGCACTGGCGATCGAATTGACCGCTGCCACTCCAGAACTCGCAACCGCCAACAGTTGACTGGCAGAAACCCGGTTTCTTTTGGTAAACCCTACAGTTATACTCAATAAACGACACTTGACCTCAGACTTCTCTTTGCGGGGCAACGGTGCCAAAAGTCGATCGCCAGGGTGCAAAAGTTCGATCGGCTGCTGCATTTGTGACATTCTGTGCTACAAAGTCGTCGGATGCTCAACAAAAACCGTCAAGCAATCGTCGCATTGCTGGCAGCAAAACTCCAAAGCTGAGGAATCGGGTGCATTGTCAACAGACAATATCAGCTTGGGGTATCTCACAGGCAAAACGCATCAGACAGAATTTTCTGGCTGTAACGTTCCACGCGGGGATAATTCACTGCCGGGATTAATTTTTATCTATTTTGCCTGCTGCAGACTTTTACGAGTCGAAAAAGTAATTTGGCAACAGCCATCAACAGCCTAATTATCTATTAGACATCAACCGAATTTAAGTTTCTCCTCGGACTCGACAAGAGTTTTAGATACTTTTTCCCCGATGTCTACTAGAAAATAGACAAGCTTTTCCGTTTGGAGAATTTAAGAGCGTGGTAAATTTTAACAGAATACAGCGGTTGCATATGTCAAAAATTAACTTGCTCAAAAAAACAGGGGACGAAGCAAGTCTATCGGTTGCCGTTTGCGAAGGCAAAGGCGAAGTAAATTCCGACTTAGAACCATTTAATCAGCAGGAAAAACCTGTAGGAACGCCAAAGGTTAACCCTAAAAATAGCAATGTAGGTAAACTGATGCCGCTCTTTATTTCGGGACAAGTAGCTTCTGTAGAAACCTCTATCCCAAAAACATCCAGCCATGATTTTGCACAAAAAATATGCTTAAAACTTAGCAAAAGTTGGCCATCTAAAATTGGCAGTTTGCCTATCCATCAAAAAATTGGTGGCGGGTATTTGCTGGCAATAGGAATCGGCTTTATTGGCTCCCTGAGTGGACTGGTAATCGCCGACTACTACCAAGGACAAGGAGTAAACCAACTCAATGATGCTCACCTGCAAGCCCAATTGCTGGGAAATTTTAAAGATGCAGCGCTGGCGGCGCAATTGCAGGGAGCACAGCTAGATTCTTTTGTAGACAATTCAGCCCAACTACAACTGCAAAAAGAGCAGTTGGTCGCGAGCGTTACTAAGGCAAAAAACCTGCGCTTGCGCATAGAAAAGTTTGCCTACAGCCAACCCGCTTGGCTGGCAGCAAAGCCGGAAGTTCTCAAAACTTTACTGCAAGAGTGCACGGAAGATTTAGAATCCTACGCCGATACTCTCAAGTCAACTTTGCAGCAAATCCAGCAATCGCAACTGTCGCCTCTGGAGATAGAGTCGGCCAGAAAATTGTTGGCAACAGAAAGCGGAGAAGGTGTCAAACAGCTCAACAAAAGCCTTGAGGAATTGAGCAAAATCCTGGATATTGCCCAGCAGCAAGAGGGGCAAGGGAGTGAAGTGATGGAAGACGCTCAAGGAATGGAAAAAGCCATAATTATTATTAGTATGCTGCTGTCGGTAGTGGTGGCGGGAATTGTGGCTTGTCGCACCAGTCGGGCGATCGCCAAACCTGTTATCAGCGTCACTCAGGTGGCCCAACAAGTAGCCGCCGAGTCTAATTTTGACTTGCGAGCCCCCGTCACGGCACAAGGCGAAATGGGCTCTCTGGCTGTCTCTCTCAATCACTTAATTGAGCGAGTTTCGGAACATACAAAAGAATTGAAACAAGCTAAGGAAGCTGCCGTCACCGCTAACACTGCTAAAAGCCAGTTTTTAGCAAATATGAGCCACGAATTGCGGACGCCTTTAAATGCGATTATCGGCTACAGTCAACTACTTTCAGAAGATGCCCAAGATGCGGGATTTGATGAGTTTGTACCCGACTTGCACAAGATTCAGAAGGCTGGCACGCACCTGCTATCTTTGATTAACGATATCCTCGATTTGTCAAAAATTGAAGCCGGGGGGATGAAACTCGAAATCGATGAGTTTGACATCCAATCCCTGGTTGACAATGTTACGGGTGCTGCGAAACCTTCCATAGAAAAGAATGGAAATGTTTTAGAAATAGAGTGCGATCGAACTGCGGGTATCATGCACGCAGATTTCAAAAAAGTGCGGCAGGTTTTGATGCACCTGCTGAGTAATGCTGCTAAGTTCACCAAAAACGGCAGGGTGAAATTGAGTGTCAGGCGCATTGAAGGAAGCGGCAAATTGAATGCAGCAGGGCGATCGGCGATTGAAAATTCAATGCCTGCCGATGAAACTCCTTCTGCGGCGATCGCTTGTCCTTTGGTGAATGTTCAAGAGTCGGATTGGATTTGTTTATCTGTTAAAGATACCGGAATAGGTATGTCGGAAGAACAACAGCACAAATTGTTTGAAGCTTTTGTGCAAGCTGACTGTTCGTCAACCCGACCTTACGACGGCGCGGGATTGGGGCTGACACTCAGCCGCTACTACTGTCAGATGATGGGTGGGGAGATTTTGGTAGAAAGCGAGGAGGGAAAAGGGTCTATTTTCACTGTACGCCTACCGGCGGGAAATGGCTAATCAGGCGCTCTAGATCCCCGACTTCTTAAAAAAGTAGGGGCTCATGGTATTCTGTTACCAGGTATTTCTTAGTAGGAACTGCTTAAGATATCCAGTGATTCGAGATTGAGATATTACCAAATCTTTGTTATTCCCGTAGGAAGACCGACTCGCATGAAGAATCTAGCAAAAGCTTGAGATAAATGCTCACGGTAGGGAGGAAGTAAACGAAGCCTAGATTGCTCTCTGCTTTGCAATAGAGATTCAAGAAAAGTACGCGGTAAAGTGTATACATCATGAAAATCAACAATACGGTGAGTTAATCTCAGTTCCCCAATTTCTCCCTCATTAAGCATTGCCAGATTCCAGATGTATCCATTCTTGATATCGTCGCAAACTCTTCCCCAGGCTTTGGAAGTCGGATTTTGACTCGCATCTTTCATCGCCTGCTCCCAGCCCTCCTTATACTGACTTAGTGAGAAATGGGGACAGATGATTACATTTTCTACTTTCCTATTTTCTAAATCACATCCTTGGGTCATTACCACAGCATCAATCTCATATGCCTCAACTAAAGACTTGAGTTTTTCAACTTCTGGGTTAATTGCTGGCTCAATATGTTTAGAAGCCCAATGAACCACAGGACAATTGAGAATAATGTCTCCCTGTGTTAATTCAACACTTGCTTCTACCGCCTCATACCACAGCTTATTCGTCATCATCTTCGAGTCGGTAGCTATCGATTATAATATTAGGTTTCCAAGTGGAAAGCTTATTTGTTTTGAACTCAATTTCTTTGCGAAATAAAACTTTATGCTGATGAGGTACAACAAATACACCTCTCCAAAATGGTTCTTCTTCATCTGCTTCCAAATCAGCATCTGCTTCAATCTTTGGAAATTTAGGTTGCGAGCGTGGAACTGCTTTTGACAGGGGATTTGTGGAAGGAGTTAAAAATTTTCCACGCCTCGCGCTTGCTAATGTCTTAACAAAATCAACATACTGTCCAACAAGAGATCTAGCCAAGTCATGTACAGCTATATCATCAGATCTCAGTTCTTCAGATTGCTCATCAATAGTTCTAAGTTGGTATGGTTGAGGCCTCAAAAATACGGTTATACAACCTGTAAGATGTGGAGAAAGATAATAGCTCTTAGCACCACTATCGATATCTTTAGTTGAGGCTTGTCGTAACGGATGTACCGAAGGAACCGGATCAATAGGACGAGAGGGAAATTTTTGTCCCTGTCGTTTTTTGAAAGTTGTTGCAACAATTGCAAACTCTTCTTGTTCCTGGTACAGTGCTTCAGCTTGTGACAAAATTGTAGCCATAATTTTATCCCCTCCGCTGCCAAATTTTTGTTTGAGTCTCCCGATCTGTCAAATCAGCAAATGCACATACGATCCACTCATGTGCTATGTCAAACCAATTTTGTAATCTCTCCCGCGAAGTGTAATTTCCAATACCTCGTACAGTAAGCTCGAACAAAAGAGTTGGCTTTTCATTAAGAATAACTGGCTTGACTGATGTGTGCAATCTACCAAGTTCATCAGGTAAATCGAAAACTGTAGACCAGCTAATACTTTGAGGATGAGCGAGAAACCTTGGAGAATTTGCTTTCCAGCTAATATCTGGAAAAATCTTACCAATATCTTCAACTCTCAACCAAGCCTGTCCTTGTGGAATTTGGTTAACATAAGTTAGCTCATATTGGAGTGGTTGAATCTTTCCTAGTTCAGCCTCCGCTAAGAAGTCATCAAAGCTAGCCAGATGAGCTTGAAAATTACTAATCAGATTGTCATACCTCGGATATTCGCTTTCTACGCTAACCTTTCTCCAATTATGAATAAATCGATCTCGCTGAATCTGAATAATTCTCGTCTCATCTTCGCTGATAAACCAAACTCTAGGTAACGGCACAATGTTGGTGAGTTCCAATTGTGGCTCAACATTGCGATCGTCAAATATCTCGACTCTTTGTGGGATCTGAAAAACATCATCACAAAATGGATATTCAGGCTGAAATCTTTGCCATAGCAACCCGATATGAGGAGAAAGCAGTTCCTCTAGAGATGGAAACATCACACTACAAGCCACTTCTATAACGGGTGGCCGATCGTAAGACGGTAGTTTTCCGGTGTCTGCTCCGACTGTCACATTAACTGTCCCATTTACTCAGTTCACTGATACACAGATTATACTTTACTATCCCGAGTAGCTCAAGCGCCAGCAGATTCATGTAGTACAGCTTACCATCCCTGTTTTGTTAGTGAAGGAGAGACACACAAAGGGTCTGGGGCTTCTTAAGTGCATATAGTCAGGCATCTTATTTATTTTACCTGGGTTCTCTTCATCCTGAATCTGTCTTATGCCCAAATGCTTCACCCTCGCCAGTGGGGGCGATCGAACAGAAAGATGTTGTTAGGCAATTTTGATTAACTAAGGATTATTCATACTATGTATAATTCCACTATATCTTGAAGCTAGTAATAACTCTATTTCTTCTGGATCTTGCATTGCAAAAGCACATTGACACTTAATCAGGTATCGGGTATTTGATCGCCGGCCAACTCCCCCTGCTCAAGTTGTTCGTCGATGACGGGTTGTATATCATTCCGAATACTGCGATATTTCTTGGCAATAGCGCGTAGATTTCGGTTGAACGTGGGCGAAACTTCAACTTGAATTAAAGGCTGCTCAGACATTTTCAAGCCCTTCCCAAAGTTTAGCAACTGAGATAGTTTGCCCAGTCATGGCTTCGTGCCAAGCTTGCCGGAAATCTGCTAATCCTTCGGATTGAAAACTATCGTCTATATCGGCTTCTTCTGGAATTAGAACAATGATTTATACACGGCTATTTTTATCAGTTATTAGAGGCTGCTCTAAGGTTAGTTGTCCCTGCTCATCGATCGTTGCCATGACTTTAAGTGCTTTCATTGCTACTCGCAGATCCTTTAGTTTGTAATGGTTAGATTTATTTCCATGGTTTCAAGTTGGTGGTTTGTCCAATCGGTTGCAACTTCATTGGTTTTGATCGTTAGACATCTAGCATGATCCTACGGCACCAAGATACCAGCAATTGCCTGGTTGAGTGCCGCATAGCCTTCTGAGTTAATATGCAGAAAATCTCGACTGTATTTGGGATCGACAATCGCCTGGGAATTCGCCAATACCTGACTGCTATCAAACACAGTTACTCGATCGCCCGCCAGCGTTTTGATATAATCGTTTACCTCTTTAATTGCGATCGCCACATCATCCGACCAAAACGGCCTTCTTTCTATTGGCAACCTTCCTAACGGAAAGATAGTTGTTACCACAACCTTAGCTCCCGTGTCAAGAGAATTTTTCACTATTTGCCCGATATTTGTTTCGCAATTTCGGATAATCGCTTCTTTTTGTTCTGGAAATAGAGGAATTGCCTTGAGGTCGTTGACACCAACTTGAATCACAATCATCTTAGGCTTCAGCGAGGCTACGTGCTGCTGAAAACGTCCCAGCACCTGCGCCGTAGTCTGACCACCTATGCCGCGATTAATGATAGTTGCGTTTTTGATTTGGTCAGGTGCCGGCCAAGTCTCAGCGCGTGAATCGCCGTAAAAGACAATGATAGGCTGTTCTGTCTGTTCTGCTGAACTGGGATAGGAATTGAGACCCAGTGGGTCAAGTCCCGCAGCATTTAATAGGAGGTAATACTTTTGCCCTTGCTGGTAGAGAAAGACATTCAATCCTGCTGACCCTAACAAAGCTAAAGAAAGCCCTACTATTGCTATTTTTGTGGGTCTGTTCATGAGCCGGAATAGTATTTACGCTGCCCAAAAATATAGACTTCAGCAGACGGCGTGGCACTTTGCATCATATATATCTCTATACGCAACTGATTAAAAGTTAGCAGCAAAACCATTCCTTCTTTACGATGGTTATATAGCAGATTCCACATTTATGAAGTACACCTGCCTATCGTTAGCTTCCCTGTAGGGACACGGCACTGCCGTGTCCCTACACTTCACAAACCTGGAATACGCTGTATAGCTGGATGCGATCGCCCATCAAATCCGAGTTATTTTCCCACACCAGCCGGCTGCTGACGGTTTCGCACTTCCAGAAAAATCAACAAAGCATTAACATCAGCCGGATTCACCCCGCCAATTCTCGCCGCTTGACCAATAGTCAGCGGTTTCACCTTAGCCAACTTTTCCCGCGACTCCTTCGAGAGAGTTGTAATTGCCATGTAATCCAAATCCGCAGGCAATTGTCGGCGTTCGTGTTTGGCAATGTCATCGATTTGATTTTGCTGTCTTTGCAGGTAGCCGGAATATTTGATGTCAATTTCTGCACCATCTTTCTCAGCCAACTTCAGACTAGAATTGCCTAAATTGTAGCGTTCCAAATCCACATAATGAAAACCTGGACGGCGCAACAAGTCAGCGAGAGTAATCGAACCTTTAATCGCTTGTTGGGTGTCAGCAAAAATTGCCTTGCCAACTTCCTCGTGCTCTTTCACCCGCGTCGAGTACAAGCGTTCTTTCTCTGCCACAATATTAGCTTGTTTGCGATCGAACAACTCCCACCGGCGATCGTCAATCAAGCCAATTTCCCGTCCCAGCGGAGTCAAGCGTTGATCCGCATTGTCCGATCGCAATAATAGCCGGTATTCCGATCGCGAAGTCAACATCCGGTAAGGTTCCCGCAAATCCTTCGTACACAAATCATCAATCAAAGTCCCGATATAACTTTGCTCGCGCGGAAACACAATCATCTTTTGATTTTTCGCAAACCTAGCCGCATTAATACCCGCCACAATCCCCTGTGCAGCCGCCTCCTCATATCCAGTCGTACCGTTCACCTGTCCCGCGCAAAACAGCCCTTCAATCTTCTTTGTCATCAGCGTCGGAAAGCACTGAGTTGCCGGCAAATAATCGTACTCCACAGCATAAGCTGGACGCATCATCTCGCACTTTTCCAAACCCGGAAGAGTCCGCAGCATTTGCAATTGCAAATTTTCCGGTAAACCAGTCGAAAATCCTTGAATGTAAAGTTCAGGAATATCTCTACCTTCCGGTTCAATAAAAATCTGGTGACTTTCCTTATCTGCAAACCGCACAATCTTATCTTCAATACTCGGACAATAGCGCGGCCCCTTCGCATCAACCCAGCCGCCGTAGACTGGAGAAAGGTGCAAATTGTCTCTAATTAACTGGTGAGTTTCAGGCGTAGTTCGAGTCAAATAACAAGGCATTTGTTCGCGTTCCACCCAAACTTCTGGATCGAAGCTAAACCAGCGAACCTCTGGATCTCCCGGTTGGGGTTCCAGGTTAGTATAATCGAGAGTACGTTTGTCAACTCTTGCCGGAGTTCCAGTCTTCAACCTGCCAGTTTCAAAGCCCAAACGGTTGAGAGTTTCCGTCAAACCAACGGCGGCAAATTCTCCTGCACGTCCGGCGGGCATTGACTTGTTTCCAACCCAAATTGTGCCGCATAAAAAAGTTCCTGTGGTCAGAATTACTGCTTTGCATTCAAAGGCGACGCCGAAGTATGTTTCGACTCCAATAACTTCTTCGTTTTTGCCCAAAACTAAGTCTGTTACCATCGCTTCTCGGATGGTCAAATTCTCTTGGTTTTCAACAATATTATTCATCACAGCGGCGTATTCCCGCTTGTCAGTTTGTGCTCGCAGCGCCCAAACTGCGGGGCCTCTCGAAGCGTTGAGGACGCGCTTTTGCAAATAAGTGCGATCGGCCATTTTGCCAATTTCCCCGCCTAACGCATCAACTTCGTTAGTAAGTTGGGTTTTAGCCGGGCCGCCGACAGCCGGATTGCAAGGTTGCCACGCAATTTTGTCGAGGTTGAGGGTGAGGAGAAGAGTGCGACAGCCGAGGCGAGAAGTGGCGAGGGCGGCTTCGCAGCCGGAGTGTCCGCCACCAACTACGATGATGTCGAAACTGTCTTGGAATTGTACTGGTGTTTGTGCGGTCATGGTCTGCGTTTGAGCGGCAAGTACTCGTATTTTATTTTAGCAGTAATGTCGATCGTTTTGGGATTGGGTTTTTAGCAAAAATATTGATGGGTGATTTTTAACCGCAGATGAACGCGGATGGATGTCTGGTGTCATCTGAAGTTGGTTGGTCGATCGCGATCAAATTCGAGCATATTAATTGAGATTAAGATGATGCGATCGACTGCCAGACCAAAAGGGCAAAGTTACCACAACCTTGTTAGCGCCCGAAGGCACATTTGAATGTTTATAAACTCCTGGCGCAACCGAGCCGCTGTGAGGAGTATTCCCCCGCCCAATGCTAGGAATTGCACTCGACTTGAAAAATCTAAGATTGAAAGTTTTGCCGATTAGCCATACCGCAACTTAGGATCGCGAATTAAATAATTTACACTCTTGAAAGTGGGGTGGGCGTCCCGCCCGCCCAGAAAGGGCGGGCGGGACGCCCATCCCACAAGAACATCACGCATTGTAAGTTATTTAATTCTCATTCCTTATCTGACAATTCTGTAGATTTACCCAACAGCTTGCAGATTACCTACATCTTCTCTACTCTTCCTTTGCACCCTTCGCGTCTTCGCGGTTCAATAATTCCGTACTGTTGCAGTTTTGCGCTATGTTAGACAAAAAAATCTCAACAAGCGTACACAAGTGAAATACTTCTTCTTATCCGACGGCTGGAAAGTGGGGCGCGTCTGGGGCGTAGGTGGCGAGTGGACTCACGCCGCCTGGAGGCGTCAGCCGGACATCCAACAGCTCAACCTCTGCCTCTGGGATCAAAAAGAAAAAATGTGGCTCTACCGCGTAGAAGACGCTGTACTGATGGTAGAAGTCAAACCCACAGCCCCGGTAGACCAGAACGATCCTGGCAAAAACATCGGCAACGTCGTGCTGACGAGACTCATAGATGCCGAGCAAGTCCTCGAACGCCTCGGGACGATCGCCGTCCGCTGCGAAATGGGCAACCCGCAACTAATATAATGCCCAACATATTGCAATCGGTTCTAACACTCGATACACTTCTTTAAATAACTTTCATTTTTATGCTTCCACCTTTATAAGGTAGAGGGCATTCGGCAAAAGGCAGAATTTAAAGCCCGCAGGTAACTGCTAGGGATTGAGAATCTGAATTTTCCGTCAAAATAGACATCATCACTTACACCTTGGAGAACCGCAGTCAATGGGACTACCCTGGTATCGCGTACACACAGTCGTCTTAAATGACCCAGGCCGATTGATTTCTGTACACTTAATGCACACCGCCCTCGTGGCAGGTTGGGCCGGCTCAATGGCCCTTTATGAACTAGCAGTTTTTGACCCTACAGACCCTGTTCTGAACCCGATGTGGCGTCAAGGGATGTTCGTGCTCCCCTTCATGGCCCGCTTGGGAGTAACGGGCTCTTGGGGCGGTTGGAGCATCACCGGCGAAGGTAACGTCGATCCGGGCTTCTGGTCTTTTGAAGGCGTCGCTGTCGCTCACATCATCCTCTCGGGCCTGCTGTTCTTAGCAGCAGTCTGGCACTGGGTATTTTGGGACTTAGAACTTTTCAGAGACCCCCGCACCGGTGAACCAGCGCTCGACTTGCCAAAAATGTTTGGCATTCACCTGTTCCTCTCCGGCTTGCTCTGCTTCGGCTTCGGGGCAT
This sequence comes from Microcoleus sp. F10-B2, assembly GCF_036704965.1. Taxonomy (NCBI): domain Bacteria; kingdom Bacillati; phylum Cyanobacteriota; class Cyanophyceae; order Oscillatoriales; family Microcoleaceae; genus Microcoleus; species Microcoleus sp. F10-B2. The sequence continues at coordinate 75,299 of NZ_JAUBTB010000024.1, forward strand.
TTCACCTTTCGGGACTTTTTGGCCCGGGAATGTGGGTGTCCGACCCCTACGGTCTGACCGGTCACGTCCAGCCAGTGGCACCTGCTTGGGGTCCTGAAGGCTTCGATCCGTTCAATCCGGGCGGCATCGTGGCTCACCACATTGCAGCGGGCGTAGTCGGCGTAATTGCCGGTTTGTTCCACTTGACAGTGCGGCCGCCGGAACGTCTTTACAAAGCCCTGCGGATGGGGAATATCGAAACTGTACTTTCTAGCAGTATCGCTGCCGTGTTCTTTGCAGCCTTTGTGGTTGCCGGTACGATGTGGTACGGTTCTGCTGCTACTCCGATCGAACTTTTTGGCCCGACTCGCTATCAGTGGGACGGAAACTATTTCCAACAAGAAATCGATCGTCGAGCTCAAGCTAGTTTGGCCTCCGGCGCTAGCATCCAAGAAGCTTACGAACAAATTCCCGAAAAATTGGCTTTCTACGACTACGTGGGCAACTCTCCAGCTAAAGGTGGTTTGTTCCGCGCTGGCGCGATGGTTAATGGCGACGGTATTGCTAAATCTTGGCTGGGCCATCCAGTATTTACTGACAGCGAAGGTCGGGTATTGTCGGTTCGCCGCCTCCCCAACTTCTTTGAAACTTTCCCAGTGATTTTGACGGACAAAGATGGGGTAGTTCGCGCTGACATCCCCTTCCGCCGTGCTGAATCAAAATACAGCTTTGAACAAAGCGGAGTTACCGTCAGCTTCTACGGCGGCGAACTTAACGGTCAAACGTTTAATAATCCTCTAGATGTTAAGAAGTTTGCTCGCGCCGCTCAAAAGGGTGAAGTGTTTGAATTCGATCGCGAAACCTTGAATTCTGACGGGGTTTACCGCACTTCGACTCGCGGTTGGTTCACTTTCGGACACGCTTGCTTTGCTTTGCTGTTCTTCTTCGGTCATATCTGGCACGGTTCTCGGACTATTTTCCGCGACGTGTTTGCTGGAGTTGAGGCTGACATGGAAGAACAAGTCGAGTGGGGCCTGTTCCAAAAGGTGGGCGACTTGACTACAAGAAGAGAAGACCCTCTCTAGATTTCTCCAGCCTCCGGGTAGGCGAGAAACTTCCCCGGTGCACAAAAACCCGGTTTCTTCAAGAAACCGGGTTTTTTTAGTTAATAATAAAACCAGCAATTAAGATAAAATAATACGGCAAGGGAAGATAGGGAAAATTTAACATGGAAAGTGTTGCTTACATTTTGATTCTGGCTTTAGCCATAGGCGTACTATTTTTTGCGATCGCCTTTCGGGAACCTCCCCGGATTGGCAAATAATTAGCTATACGCCTGCGGCAAGTCCAAAATATCCTGAACCGGACTGGGGTTAGCCCGCATCATAGCGATCCTCTTCGAGGGCTGCGCTAACGAATTTGGTGCGGGACTATTTCACCGCTGTTTGCTTTCGTTATTTTTCTAGTCCAGCCATTCATCTAACCCCGCGGAGTTAGATGAATGGCAATTTGGTGGCAACGCCTGTTAAAATCAGCAATCATGCGCTGTTCCTCCTGCCAACACACCAATAGCCGCGTTTTAGAATCGCGTTCAGCCGAATCAGGTCAAAGCATCCGTCGGCGGCGCGAGTGTTTGAGCTGTCAGCACCGCTTCACAACTTACGAACGCATAGAATTTGTGCCGATTACGGTGATCAAGCGAGACGGCAAGCGCGAATCTTTTGACAGGTCAAAATTAGTCAGAGGATTGGTTCGGGCCTGCGAAAAAACCGGTTTGTCTTCCGGGCATCTCGAAACCCTGGCAGAAGAAATCGAGGCACAACTCCAAGGTCGATCGCTCCGAGAAATCGCCAGTTCAGAAATAGGGGAACTGGTGCTTTTACACCTGCGGCCGCTCAGCGAAGTCGCTTATGTCCGTTTTGCCTCTGTATACCGGCAATTTCGAGGCATCCGAGACTTTGTAGATACCCTAAATCACCTTCAGAATCCCCTCAACGAAGCTGAAAATCCAGAAACTCGGCCACATTTTGACGCAGCTTTGCCGGATGCGGATGCAGTCGATCGAGAAAGCCCAGCATCCTGCGCTACTCCCAGCTAAGCTCGCTTAAATTAATTTATAGAAATATTCTGGGAGAGTGAAAACCGTGTCGCTAGGAAGGCCCGGAGGAATAGCGACTCAAGGGACTCTCATTCGAGCGAGTGTTCTTTTTTCTCAGTAAGAGTGCTGGGTGTGATATGATCGTCATCGGTCTAAAATAGAGTATAACTAGACAACGTAAAAACTTAACTGGATTAGTTGAGTGCGTAGTCACACCTAACGGTGTTGCAGTTTAGGAAAGCTCGCATTTGAACAAAACCTAACTAAAGATCGGTGACTAATTAAATACGGTAGGGCATACCGAAATTTACGCTTCTGGAGAAACCGACCTCTACTTAGACTGGAGTAATCCTGTCGCCAGCAAGTCGGCTCGTTGAATGAAGAATCTCAGTTTATTTATACCTGAGAGTGTCAAAATAGTCTACTTGACTCGGAATGTTAAGATTAAACGTTTTAACACAGAGTATGGAGTAACAGTAATGGCAAGCGCTGGTGTGCAGTTGCACCCGGCAAAAGTTAGCAAAAACTGACTTTAGTAAAAGATTTTGAAAAAAGTTAATCGCTTTTTCACCAAAATCTCGAAGATCTGCCGGCACAAACGAAAAACATGAAGGAGAGAAATCCTAGGAAACTATTCGCATGGTCAATCTCAAAACCACAGTCAAAGACATCGGCTTTACTCACGAAGATTTTGCAGCCCTACTTGATAAATATGACTATCACTTTAGCCCGGGCGATGTAGTAGCGGGTACAGTTTTTAGTATAGAACCCAGGGGCGCTCTGATTGATATCGGTGCTAAAACAGCAGCGTACATTCCCATTCAGGAAATGTCCATCAATCGAGTGGAAAGCCCTGAAGAGGTATTGCAATCAAACGAAACCAGAGAATTTTTCATTCTAACCGATGAAAATGAAGACGGACAATTAACCCTGTCCATCCGACGCATCGAGTATATGCGGGCGTGGGAAAGAGTGCGACAACTGCAAGCAGAAGATGCCACAGTACGATCGCAAGTATTTGCCACCAACCGCGGCGGCGCACTCGTGAGAATAGAAGGGTTGCGAGGCTTTATTCCCGGTTCTCACATCAGTACCCGCAAACCGAAGGAAGAATTAGTCGCCGAAGAATTACCATTAAAATTCTTAGAGGTAGACGAAGACCGCAACCGCCTAGTGTTGAGTCACCGTCGCGCCTTAGTTGAGCGCAAGATGAACCGCCTCGAAGTTGGGGAAGTGGTCATCGGTACAGTACGCGGTATCAAGCCTTACGGTGCCTTTATCGACATCGGCGGCGTCAGCGGCTTGCTGCACATCTCGGAAATTTCGCACGATCACATCGATACGCCTCATAGCGTCTTCAATGTCAACGACGAAGTGAAAGTGATGATCATTGACTTGGATGCCGAGAGGGGCCGGATTTCTCTCTCCACCAAGCAGTTGGAACCGGAACCGGGCGCGATGGTCAAAAATCGCGAATTGGTATACGAAAAAGCTGAGGAAATGGCAGCTAAGTTCCGCGAGAAAATGCTCGCTCAAAAGCAAGCTAAAGCAGGCATAGATATTCCTGTAGACTCGATCGATGTTGATGATGAACTCTCCGACGAAATACTCGAAGACGTACCCTCAGCAATGGAAGAAGATCTGCCAGAAGATGTAGCACCGGAAGCAGCAGCACCGGAAGCAGCACCGGAAGCAGCACCGGAAGCAGTATTAGATGTAGAGGAAGAAATCCCTCCTGCGACGGAAGAATAACATCGCAGTTAGTGTGATTAAAAGAGGGAATTTTCCCTCTTTTTTTTTTTAGTTAGTCATTAGTTATTAGTCCTTAATCGCTGCTGGGTGGTTGACAATTCCCAATTGCCAATTGCCAATTCCCCATTCTTAATTACCGAGATTTAACATATTTCTGTAAACCGATGCAGCGATTGCACTTTGAATTAAAACAAGTGGCAGCGCGATCAATCTGCCTAAATAGGCATCGCCTTCATGGTGCTAATTTGTTAAGATTTATAAAGGTCAGAGACATCGGCCCAGGTGCAAACTCATCAGAAAGAATTCTCACGCCAGAAGCAACCAAACGAGAAAAGTATACAACCAAATTATTATAAATTTCTTGCCCTGACGCTCACAGGCAAGTGGATCATGAACATCGAACTATTAAAAGAAAAATTAGAACAGCTAAAAAAACGTCCCAGTTGTAGCAAAGGAACGATCGACCAAATCGAAAACTGGTTAACCAGTTCCCACATTTTGCAGAGATTGAGAATTAATCCTTACTACGTAGCAGGCGATACAGTCAAGAATGTTAAAAAAATTACTTCCGAATTTCTGCACGGAGTGAAAGCTGGTGTCTTCGACTTGCACTGGGATATTCACTGTCCCCACTGCAACATGATTACAGAAGAATTTAAGGACTTGGCAGACACATCAGAAATGTCTTTTTGCCAGATGTGCGATCGCGAGTTTAAAATTGATTTGCTCGATCGTGTCGAAGTTACTTTTTCCCTAAACAAAGAAATCGAAGACCCGCAACTGCGGCCCGTCTGCGCTCCCCCTCCCGTACTCCAGAGCAAAATGCAACTGGTAACGCCTTTATACTGCACTGAATCGGAGACTGTCACCTTAGAAGAAGGTAGATACCGCTACTGCTGTCCCCTGACTTTAGCTAAAGGGATTTTGAAGGTTGAAGGCGAAAAAACAGAAGACATACAAGAAATTCAACTCAAGCAGTTGGCCGGCCCAGATTTTGACAAAAAAGAGCTTGCCATGCGTCCCGGAAAAGTTAAGATTGAACTAACTAATACCGATCGCAATTTGTCCGGGTTGATTTTGCATTCAGATGAATTGCCCGATGAACTGACATTAGAACAACTGCCCCTGCGGCTGTCAGGAATGCAACTGCTTCATCACCCGGATTACAAGCGTTTGTTCGGCGATCGAGTAATATCCGAAAGAGAGCGAGTCAAGATTCGGGCGATTACTATTATGTTTACCGATATTACCGGTTCTACCAGAATGTACGAAACGCTGGGAGATACCAAAGCTTACAATATTGTGCGCGACCATTTTGAAATTTTCTTTGAGTCGATCGAGAAATTTGGCGGTAAAGTTATTAAAACCATCGGCGATGCCGTCATGGCTTCCTTTATCAGCAACGAACAAGCAATTATGACAGCCACAGCATCGGTGGCTAGTTTCAGGAAGTACAACTCAACTCGCCCGCAAGCAGAGTGGATTCAAGTCAGAATTGGCATTCACCGAGGGACGGCTTTGCTCGTAAATCTCAATAATTCGATCGACTATTTTGGTTCCACAGTCAACAAAGCCGCCCGGATTCAAAATCTTTCTAAAAGTGACGAAGTTTCGTTTTCCGAAGATGTTTACAGCGACCAAGCATTTTTGACAGCATTAAAAGCTGCTGGAGTGTCCGAAATTCACAAACGAGTTGAAGATTTAAAGGGTATACAAGGCGCACAAGTCGCTTATACTGCTAGAATTAATACGGAATCTGTAATCGCGCTGTCTGCTAAACGGGTCGCTAGAAAAAGCTAAGTAGGTAAACAAATATACCGGGTTATTGCTAGCCTTTTGTTGCGATCGTTCCAACAGCAGATAGAGCTGTTCAATACCCCTCAGAGCGTGGCTCCCACAGTGTAGCTCATCCTTAAGGGATATTCATAATAATGCCGACAAATTAAGTAGGCTCTGATACAAATATTCCGAATTAATCAGCCGCACGCTTACCAGATATGTTGGCGGCTAAATAACTGAAGTCGAGGACTTCAAATCATGACTTCTCCTCAATTATCTCCAGAAAATACACCCGAATCGATCGCACCACCCGCCCTCGACATCGAACAATCAGCAAAAACCGATGCCCCCTTTCCCATTGTTGGAATTGCCGCCTCAGCAGGAGGGTTGGAAGCATTCACCGAGTTACTCAGCCATTTACCGGTAGATACGGGTATGGCGTTTGTGCTGATTCAGCATTTAGACCCCGCTCACAAAAGTCTGCTGACCGAGATTCTCGCGAGAACCACGCAAATGCCTGTTAGTGAGGTACAAGACGGCATAGCTGTAGAGCCCAATCAAGTCTACATCATTCCGCCCAACACCAAAATGGTGCTATGTAAAGGCGTGCTGCAACTATCACCCCGCGAGAAGATTTATGGCAAATATATGCCGGGAGATGCGTTTTTTACCTCATTGGCGATCGATCGCGGACACAAAGCGATCGCCGTAGTATTATCCGGGGGAGACGGAGACGGTTCACTCGGGCTGATGGCAATCAAAGCAGCCGGAGGCATGACTTTTGCTCAATGTCAAGGCACGGCAAAATTCGACAGTATGCCGAATACCGCTGTTGCCACAGGGAATGTCGATTTTGTTCTGCCACCGGAAAAAATTGCCGAGGAACTGGCAAACTACAGTCACAGTCGCCTTCTAACTTCCACAATTTCCCTAGCAAAAGTTGAAGAATCGCCCGCACCGGGAGATCCCCTGGCAACTATTTTTGCGCTGCTGAAATCGACCACAGGCGTTGATTTTAGCCACTACAAACCCACCACGATCGCTCGACGGATCCAGCGACGGATGGTATTGTACAAGCTAGAGAGCTTGGATGATTACGCCGGATACCTTCGACACCATTCGGCTGAAGTCACAGCTTTGTATGAAGAAATCCTGATCCACGTTACCAGTTTCTTCCGTGACCCGGAAGCCTTTGAAAAGTTAAAAGAGCTGGTTTTCCCCACGATTGCCCAAAATAAATCGGCAAATGCTCCCATTCGGATTTGGGTGGCGGGATGTTCCACAGGTGAAGAAGTTTACTCGATCGCCATTTGCTTGTTAGAGTTTTTGGGCGATCGAGTTATGCCGCCGCCGATCCAGATTTTTGCCACGGATATCAGCGAGGAGGCCATCGGCAAAGCGAGGTCTGGCTTGTACTTAGAAAACCAGATCGTAGACATTTCACCAGAACGGCGTACTCGCTTTTTTATGCGCGCCGAAGAAAGAGGTGGTTATAGAATCTGCAAGGCAGTCCGCGAACTGTGTGTATTTGCCCGACAAGACTTGGGCAGCGACCCGCCTTTTTCCAATCTCGATTTAGTTAGCTGTCGCAATGTGCTGATCTACTTGGCAGAGTCATTGCAAAAAAAAGTGATGCCGATTTTTCATTACAGTCTTAACCCAACAGGCTTTCTCCTGTTAGGCAGTTCTGAAAGTACCGGAAAATTTTCATCATTATTTACTTCAGTCGATAAAAAGTCTAAAATTTATGCCAAAAAGCTGACTGCGACTCGTCCCATTTTTTCGTTTACCCCGAGTTCCTATCCCGTAGCTAAAGCTGCTAAACAACAGGGAATGAATGAAGAAAATTCGATCGATAGCTTTGAGTTACAGCGAGAAACTGACCAACTGATTTTGAATCGCTATGCCCCAGCCAGTGTGCTTGTCAACGAGCAGATGAAAATCCTGCAAGTGCGGGGAGACATCGATCCTTACTTGAGAGTGACAGCCGGAACGCCGGACTTAAACTTGCTGACAATGGCAAGGGCAGGCTTGCTGGTTGAGCTTCGCACCGCGATGTCTCAGGCACAAACGCAGAACGTGACGGTTAGGAAAGAAAGGGTAGTGGTTGAATCGGGCAGACGATCGACTGTAGTCAATATTGAGGTGATGCCGTTCCAGCGGCACACCGTCGCAGCACGCTATTTTTTGGTGCTATTTGAAGAGGTTTTATCCACGGCGATCAACTTCTCCACCGTCACTGCTGAAAGCTGCGAGCAAGGTGATTTAGAGCCTGAAAATCAGCGGCTGAGGCAGGCACTTGCCGCCGCTAACCAAGAAAAAACTGCGGCTCAAGCGCACCTGCAATCGCTGATCTACGAGCAGGAAAATCTCAACCAAGACCTCAAAATTGCCAACGAAGAAATCCTATCGAGCAACGAGGAGTTGCAAAGCAGCAACGAGGAGCTAGAAACTGCCAAAGAAGAGATTCAAGCCACTAACGAGGAACTCACCACCACTAACGAGGAACTTCGCAGCCGATATTTTGAACAAAGCCAGCTCAATAACGATCTGACAAATTTGCTTGCTAGTATCAATATCCCAGTCTTAATGCTGGCAAACGATTTACAGATTCGACGCTTTACGCCAACGGCGCAGGGAATTTTTAATCTGATTCCCACAGATATTGGACGACCCTTTAGCGACATCCGATCGACTCTTGACCTTCCTGATTTGGAACAGATGATTTGGGAGGTGATTGATACTCTCCAGACGCAAGAACAAGAAGTTCAAACTTTATCGGGATATTGGTACAACCTGCGCATTCGTCCTTACCGCACAACGGCAAACCAGATTGACGGTGTGGTGATTGTTTTGCTCGATATTGATGCTCTAAAACGCAGTGCCAGAACCTTGGAGGAAGCCCGAAACTACGCTGAAACCATCGTAGAAACTGTGCAAACACCTTTAGTCACGATAGATGCTGATTTCCGAGTGCACAAAGCAAATCGATCGTTCTATGAAACTTTTCAGGTTTCATCCTCAGAAACAGCGAATATTTCGCTGTTTGAGCTAGGGAACGGGCAGTGGAATATCCCTCAATTGCGATGGATCTTGGAAGATATTCTGGTTAGTGATGTTCAGCTCGAAAACTTTGAGTTGGATCGCCTGTTTGAGCATATCGGGCACAAAACTATGCTGCTGAATGCTTGTAAACTTGAACGAGAAGACCGAGCTGTAATGATTCTGTTGTCGATCGAGGATATCACTGAGCGCAAGCAGTTGGAGACGCTACGATCGCAGTTATTGGAGCACGAACAGTTAGCCCGCCAACAAGCAGAAACCGCCAACCGTGCTAAAGATGAATTTCTCGCGAATCTCTCCCACGAACTTCGCAATCCCCTGACTCCGATCCTGGGATGGGCACAAATTCTGCGCTCCGGCAAGCTTAAGGAAGCAGCGGCTAATCGCGCTCTAGAAGTGATCGAGCGGAGCGCGAGAATGCAATCTCAGTTAATCGAAGATATCCTAGATATTGCCAGGATCGCGAGCGGCAAGCTCGCTCTTAATACGAATTTGATCGATCTGGTTTTGGTGGTGCAAGCTGCGCTAGATGGGGTTCAATTATCAGCGGATGCCAAAAATATTCAAGTTGTTTCGCAGTTGAGTTGTGCAACTGTTTTAGGCGATGCTGATAGATTGCAGCAAGTTGTGTGGAATATTCTGTCTAATGCGATTAAGTTTACTCCAGCCGGGGGACGAGTGGAAATCACGCTCTCGGCGATCGAGAATCACGCTCAACTTCGAGTTAGCGACACGGGAAAAGGCATTCGGACAGAATTTTTGCCGTATATTTTCGATCGTTTCCATCAAGGCGATTCCAGCAGCACTAAGCCGAATCAAGGGCTGGGATTGGGTTTGTCGATCGTGCGTCATCTGGTAGAATTGCACGGAGGAACGGTGCAAGCCGAAAGTCCCGGTGAGGGACAAGGAAGTACAATGACTCTGAGATTGCCGTTGCGATCGTTACCTCCAGAGTTGACATCGGCGATAAATTTAAAGTCAACTGTTTTGGTAGGGCCTTTAAACCCCTCACAGGATATCGTCCCCTCTCTCGAAGGCTTGCACATCTTAGTTGTGGACGATCGGATCGATACCCGGGATCTCTTAGAATTTGTACTCGAAAGCTACGGGGCTGAGGTTTTGACGGTGGCATCTGCCAGAAGTGCGATCGCTGCTTTGACTGAAAATCCCGGCAGATACGACGTGCTAATCTCCGATATCGGAATGCCAGAGGAAGATGGGTATTTCTTAATTCGAGAAGTGCGAGCTCTTGCTGCGGAAGCCGGAGGAGAAATCCCCGCCGCTGCGCTGACTGCTTATGCGAGCGATAAAGAACGGCAAAGGGCGATCGAAGCGGGTTTTCAAACGCATATTGCTAAACCTGTGCAGCCCGTTAAACTAGCATTAATGGTTGCCAATTTAGCAGGACGATTTTAATTTAGGATCGCGAATTAAATAACTTACAATTTTAATTGTTATGGTGGGATGGGCGTCCCGCCCGTCCAAAAAAGGGCGGG